>NZ_LHCD01000034.1:0-65952 GCF_001262595.1 Methylobacterium sp. ARG-1 | reverse complement strand
CGCAGGCTCGGAGCGGGTGAAGCCAAGCGCACCCAGATCGAGTTCGTCGATGAAGACCTCGATCACCCGAACCGGATTGTCGGCGGTGACATAGTCATCCAGCGAACTGGGCAGCAACCAGGACTGCCGACGGTCCTGCCCTTCGACGAACCGACCCATGCTGGCCTCCGCAGATGAGGCCGCAAGTCTATCTCAGAAGGGACTTTTGACACAGCCTCGGTCATACCACGACGTCGTAAGCGGCGAGCTCTGGCAGCATCGCCTCGATGACGAAATCCACGAACGCCGCCGGCACGTCCAGGAAGAACTCCCGATCAGAGTAGGCACCGACATGGGCGGGCAGCCCCCGCGCAGCGCACCACGAGGCCAGCCGGTCGAGGTCGGCTTCCGGAGTGTCGCTGAGGAACGAGATCTGCGAGCGCTCCCGGTCGTGATCCCGGTGCCCTGTGTCGCTACGGCTGAGCTGCAGGTCCACATTGGCTCCGGGCTGTCGCAACCAAACGGCGCTTTCGGTCCGTCGCAGCTCGACGAACCCCAGCTGCTGGACGAACATGTCAACAACAATGTCAGAATGGCTTGAGTTTACACGGTTGGCGACATGGTTGAACTGCACGATCAAGCTCCGTCCCGTTTTCCTGACCGACGTTATCTCTGCTGCGAACAGCAGCTAATTACGAATCGTTGAGGTTGGAGACGATCTGCGAAGCCACGCCTCGGCGGCGTTGTGTGAAGCCCAGCTTGACCGTTGACGACTGCCTTTGTCGGCGAGGAAGCCGTCGTGGCCAACTGGCCATCGACGGCTACGGCGTCGGTGCCGAAGGCCAGGGTCACTGGATCGGCCGCGTCGGGAGGGCGGCTCATCATCAGCCATCCTCCTGATCGCCATAGTCGGCGCGACCGGACCAGTCGCCATCGTCATCGGCGGGCCAGTCCTCGTCCCACTCGGTGTCGGCATTGAGCTCGGTCGCGCCGCGCGACTGAGGATGCATGCCCTCGTCGCCGTGGGGCGGACCGTCTCGAAGTGGGCGCGGTGCTGCGCGAGGGGGCGCCACGTCAATATTCGTCGGCGCGCATGATGGTCAGCACGCGGGTCGTCACCGCGGGGTCGGTTGGGTCCGGCGAATGACCGAGCAGCGCCCGGTCGTAGGTGTCGATCTTCCAGAAGAAGCGCTGGCCGCCGACCTCGACCGCGCCGAAATCGTGCTCGCCGTGAGGATCATTGTCGGCGTCGAAGCGATCGAAGCGCCGAACCGCCAGCAACAAGGCGATGCGGTCGGCCTGGCGCAGCTCGACCACCCCCGGGGTTTCGATGACCTGCCCCCCTGCGAAGCTGCGCCGGAAGGCATCGTTCAGGGTCCGCACCCGCGCGACGGGGTCAGCCGCCGCGGGGTTCGACCCAGCGTTATGGATCTGGGTGCTCACAGCAGCTCCCCTCAGGCCACTTCGACTGCGGCGGTGTTTGGGTGCAACAGGGCCATGTGCTCGCGCCGGCGCACGAGGAGGGGCAGGTCCGGCCAGTCGCGCCAGCGCAGGGTGTAGATCCCGCCGGCCTTGGCCTCGATCACCTCTGCCTCGTACCAGCCGTCCTGCTCGCCTTCAGAGATCAGCACGAGGCTGCCGATTGCGACACCGGCCCAGCTCCGCGGATATCGGGCTTCGCCGGTTGCGGTCGCTTTGAAGGTTTGGTCGCCGGCATCGCCCGTGGCCGTAGTCGGCCCCTGCACAACCGTTTCGCCCGGCGCACTTCCCGTGGCGGCTTCGGCCGCCTCTGCCAAGGCGCTCAGGCGGTCATACACGCCCTTTTTGACGAACGGCACGAAGGCACGACCCGAGGCGAAAACTCGGCCCTGGGGCAGCTCGGCGGCGATTGTGCGGTTGGCTTCATTATTAAGCGGCAGGGTCCGCATGTTCATCAACCTGGCGGCCTTTGTCGCAAGGGCGGTATCACTCTCGGTGAACCAGGAGGCGTGCGGTTTCCCATCCTTATCGGCGCCGAAGACGATCAGCGCGGGTGCGGGCTTTGCAGCCGGGGTTTCGGCCTCGGTGCTGGTGCCATTGCCCTTCCCAGTGTCGGGATTCTCCGTCTGCTCCTGGGTTCTGGTGACGATCTCGATCATGGCTGGCTCCTGAAATGCGAAAGGGGCCCCGGATGGGACCCCTTGCTTGGTGTGAATGGGTAGGTGAGGCTCGATGCAGACCGTGACCGCTGTTGGCGATGTGGTCGCTTCCGAGTGGGCGGCGGTCGAATCATCATGGCCTCGGGCTTTGGGCAGCTTCGCATCGCCCGCCACAACTCATATAGGAATTTAGTCCTGGTGTCAACCTGTTCAGCAGGGTTGCACGTTCGCCTGTCGGTTTTAGCGACGGTCGCAGACCTCGAAAGCAGGGCACCGCCGCTGCTGACAGCCGGCCCGATCGTCGATGCGATTGCCGTTGCAGATGTCCCAGCCAGCCTCTGCGCAAAAGCCCCACAGTGCCGCTTGAACGAAACGCGGGAAGGTCGCTGGGAAGTCTGGGTTGTAGGCCCGGGCATCGATCTGGCAGGCCAAGCCTTCGATGATCTCCGCACAGCCGCCAGGCGCGGTACAAGCTGGCCCGAAGGCGTGTTCGGCGTCGAAGCGCGCCAAGGTACCGGTCCGACGCAGGAAATTATGGACCAACGAGTCGACGGCGATCATCCATGATCCGGCCGTCACCCAGCGTTCCCGTTTCGGGTCGGCGCCGAGCAGGAGGTCGGCCAGCATCATCGCCCAGAGTTTCGGTCCGATGCCGTAGATTTCGCAGAGGGGGCTGAGAACGGCCTCCCGCATGCGCGGACCACGTTCGGGTGCCCCAGGGCCGGGATCGGCCTCGGCGAGCCGTGTATCAATCCAGCCGATGAAGTCGCCGTCACAGACGTCGCGAATGAACAGGGCAAGGCTGTAAGCTCCCTGGTTGAGCGATCCTTTCCTCAGCCTCGGAAGGGGTAAAGGGCAGGAACTGATGTGATCCGGTTCGGCGCAGGTCCGGCCTACCTTGCGATACCTGCACTCAGCGAAATGCCAGTAGCTCGTGAGGCGCGAGCAACCCTGAGGTACCGACAAGGCCCCCTGGATTTCGGCGTTTGTCACCCCGCCATGCTGCTCGGCGTAGCGGGATGCAATCTGATCGGAGATGCCCTGGAGCGGCACGAGGCTCATCATCCAGTCGAAGATCGGAGCGCTGTCGTAAGTCGCGACTGCTTGCGAAATACCGTTTGATTTTTGATGGGCTTCTAGGTGGTTTAGAAAGGTGGCCGGAGCGAGGGCAAGCGCTGGTTCGACTACGCGGTAAAAATGATCCCATGGATCAGCACGAGATTTATTTGTATCGGAAAAATTATTTTCATGACCGCGACTATACCAATTGCCGCAATAAGCCTGTCAAACAGATTCTTATTTATAGTCATTGTTGCCGGCGCAATGGCCGATCGGAATCTTGCATCAAATTTTGGCAAGCGATCACCGCAACATTTATTGAAAGCAGACGGGGTGGTGCCAGGTGACCGATTATGGTCGGAAGCAGCTGGTCTGCTTTCGGTTGCGCGGTGCAGGAAACCGGGCATCGCAGCATGCTCGCCCCCCAGCGTTGGAAAGCCACGTTTTGCCGACGCTTGAAAAGCCGACGCGGTTTTCCGACAGGCTTGCAGCCATTTTGGCGGCCCAACATGCGCGCCCCCGCGATCGTCGGAAAAATGATCGTTTTCCGGATACAACCGATCGTGCTACCTGTCGTTGCGTTCCAATAGGGCTTCCGCAGTGGAACGGCGCAGCTGGAACTCAGCCGTGCCATTTACATAAGTCCTGCTGATAAAATGCCGTAGGCGAACGCACCACGCCCAGGTGGTGCGTTCGCCGTTGTGATCAGTAAACTCGGCGCACCTCTCAGGCAGCCGCTTTCTCGACCGTCTTAGCGAGCTGACTGGCGAGTTCGTCGCCTTTGTAGATCTCGTCCACCGCCTGCTTCAGCTTAGCCGCGTCGTCCGTGCGGCCGATGGCCTTGGCGTAGGCGGCCGCCGATCCGAAGCCGGCCAAGCCGTAATGCGACATGCGCTGGTACTGCGCGATGATCACTACGTCGCGCAGCTTGCCGTCGCTCGGCGCCTCCTTGATGCCGTGCTTCAAGGCCTCGGCGACGAGGCCCTCCATGCCCTTGCAGTGCTCGGGCTTGGTCTCACCGTCATTGGCTTGGATCAGGCTTTTGAGCACGTCGGTATGCTTCTGGATCCCGCCCACCGACTTTTCCATCATTTGCTTCAGTTTGGCGTCGCTAACCTGCCCGCTGAGCTGCTGCACGGCCCGGACCATCTGGTCGTTGGCTGACCAAAGATCCTGCATCTCGTCGAGATAGACCTCTTTCAGGCTGTTGGGTGCCGACATCGTTTCCTCCATTTGGTTCTCGATGTCTCGCAAACCGAAGGGACATCACGGCGTTCCAGCAGTCGGCACTCCCGCGTCGTTGCGCCCAGGGTCACCGGGGGCGACGCACTCGGAAAGCCTCGACTGTCGTCGAAGATTTTGCGTCAGCTACCGTCCTTCGCATCAGCGCTTTCCGTACGTTCGAACGTTAGCGTTCCGCGAGGAGAGACGGCGATGGTCGATGAAACGCGTCACATACAGATGCGGCAGATCGTGGCTGGCCTGTCCGAAGGCGTGATCCTGATCGAGCCGGATCAGACCATTGCCTATGCGAACGCCGCCGCCGTGATGATGCATGGGGTTGTCGATGCTGGCGATCTCGGCGCCACCGTGTCTGAGTACCGCGCGAACTTCACGCTGCACTACCGCAATCATCGAGAGATCGGCCCTCTGCAGCATCCCCTCGACCGGGTGCTCTCCGGCGAGGTGTTCCGCGACGTCGTGGTCGAGTTGGTCCCCAGGCGGGATCCCACGCACAGATGGATGCACCGCATCCGTAGCTTGGTGACCACTGATGCGGATGGCAGACCGAGTGGCCTCGCCCTGGTGATGCAGGATGTGAGCGAGCGCTACCAGGCCGAGGCCCGGTTCGAGCGCATGTTCAACGCCAATCCGGCCCCGGCGATCATATGCCGGATTGCCGATCTGCGCTTCGTGCGGGTCAACCACGGCTTCCTCGACCTCACCGGCTACCATCGTGACGATGTGCTCGGCCGAACTTTCTGCGAGATCGACCTGCTACGCGAGGCCGAGCGCCGTGAGATGGCGATCCATCGCCTGCACGAGGGCCGCACCATCCCGCAGATGGAAGCACAGCTCGCTACGCCATGCGGCCGCGGCCGCTACGTGATCGTGGCCGGGCACGCCATCGAGATGCCGGGCCCGGGTGGCGTCGAGCCGTGCATGCTGTTCACGTTCGCCGACCTGGAGGATCGCCGGAAGGCCGAGATGGCCCTGCGCCACAGCGAGGAGCGCTTCGCTAAGGCGTTCGACCTCTCACCGGTGCCGAGCGCGCTGATGAGCGCGGACGGGTTGGAGATCACCAGCGTCAACCAAGCCTTCGTCACCACCTTCGGACACGACCCTGAGGCCGCGGGTGGCCGGTCGCTCGCCGACCTCGCGCTCTGGGTTGACCGCGCCGAGCAGCGCAAGTTCTCCCGCGATCTCAAGCGGCTCGGCAGCGTTCGTGGCTTCGAGGCCGTACTGCAGGATGTGGCGGGCGCCGAGATCGACTGCCTCGTCTCGGCGGAGCGGGTGAAGATCAACAATGAGGACTGCGTGCTGTGCGTCGTGCAGGACATTACCGCCCGCAAGCGCTCTGAGCGCGAACTGATCACCGCCATCGAGGCGGTGATGGCGGATGCGTCGTGGTTCAGCCACGGGGTGATCGACAAGTTGGCGACCCTGCGTCAGCCGTCCCGCTCTGCCCGGCCATCGCTCGGGGTGGAGAACCTGACGATCCGCGAGCAGGACATGCTCACGCGGATCTGCCAGGGCGCCACCGATCGGGAGATCGGAGCCGAGCTGAAGCTATCGCCGAACACGGTGCGCAACCACGTCTCCGGGCTGTACCGTAAGCTCGGGGTCAACCGCCGCAGCGCGGTGGTGGTGTGGGCGCAGGAGCGCGGCATCGGGCCGAACACGCGGCACCGGCGCTGAAACCGACGAAAACCGTGACAGAACTACCAAGACGATCTGGTACAAATATACTTTATGTAAATCCTCGGAACTTCGAGTGGATCACCTGTTTATGCAGTGGTAGCTCTGCTCACCCGAGCATCTCGGAAGATCATCCTGGCGGGATGATACCAGGAGATCCGCGTGGCCGGGCGTCGGAAGGTGCTATCGCCCGTTCATGCCCGGGCGCTGATCAAGGAAGCCATCGGCATCATCGAGGGCGACTGCGCGATCCAGGCGGAGGCCGCGGGCGAGATCGCCGCCATCGAAGCTGCACACACGTCATCGAACCCTGAGCCGAGACCAAAGCGCTCGACTCGCACGTGAAGCTCGGACGCCAGCCGCCGAACGGGCCGCAGCTGCGGCTTCTGCACGCCTTCAGCGAGGCCGCAGACGGCTGCGGGCTACCCCACACCGAGAGAAGTGGAGCCGGACCATGTCACTCCTCGCCTGGATCCTGCTCGGCCTCGTGGCCGGCTTCATCGGCAGCAAGGTGGTCAACAACACGGGACAGGGTTTGCTCGTCGACATCCTGCTCGGCGTGGTCGGGGCGGTGGTCGGCGGCTTCCTGTTCAACCAGTTCGGCGAGCCCAGCGTCTCGGGGCTGAACTTCTACAGCCTGGTCGTTGCCGTCGTCGGCGCCGTCAATCTGCTGTGGCTCTATCACGCCCTGATCGGCCGCCGTGTCCTCCGACCCTAGCCAAACCCACTTCCGCCGCTCCCGGCCGAAGATCGAACCACACTGAACTGAGAGTACCGAGCATGGCGTTGACACCCGATACCACCCGTCCGGCCTACGACCGCGACCTCCCCACCGCCAGCGCGGTCTCCCCTGCGGAGGACATGCGCACCATGGCGTTGCACTCCATCTCCTGGGGCGCGGTGCTCGCCGGCGCGGTGATCGCGCTGGTCGCCCAGGTCATCCTCAACATGGTCGGGCTCGGCATCGGGCTCTCGACCGTCGACCCGGCGGGCAACGGCACTCCGACCGCCGGCAGCCTGTCCTCGGGCGCCGGGATCTGGTTCGTGATCTCCGGCATCCTCGCCTCCGCCGCCGGCGGCTGGCTCGCCGGGCGCCTCTCGGGCAAGCCAGCCAACACCACCACCGCCTATCACGGCCTGATCGCTTGGGCGGTGTCGACGCTGGTCGTCGTGTACCTGCTGTCCTCGGCGGTCGGCGGTGTAGTCAGTGGCGCGTCCAGCGCGGTGTCGAGCACGCTCGGCGGCGCCGGCAATCTGATCGGTGGCTCGGTGAAGACCGCCGCGCAGACGGCCGCCCCGTCACTGCCGGGCATGGACAACCCGTTCTCGAACATCGAGGGCCAGGTCCGCAACGGCACCGGCAACGACCCGGAGGCCCTGAAGAACGCCGCGGTCGCCGCGATGCGCGCCGCGGTGGCCGGCGACGCCGCCCAGCAGAAGGACGCCCAGGAGAAGGCGGCCCAGGCGTTGGCCAAGGCTCAGAACATCCCGGTCGAGCAGGCCCGGACCCAGGTCGCCCAGTACGTGCAGCAGTTCAACGACGCGACAGCCAAGGCCAAGGAGCAGGCCAAGCAGGCGGCCGACGCCGCCGCCCGTGTCGGCTCGCAGGGCGCGCTCTACGGCGCCTTGGCGCTGATCCTAGGCGCGCTGGCAGCCTTCTTCGCGGGTCGCGGCGCCGCGGTCGACCCGGTGGTGAGCCGCACCGGTGTCGCCATCACGACTCAGCGTCGGGTCTGACCATGAGCGATCCCGCCGCCGGCCAGCCGAAGCCCGCACGGATGCAAGGCGTCGAGACGGCGCAGGTCGCCGTCGGTCAGAGCGTGACGATCCAGGTGGTCGAGGAGACCGCCCGCATCGACAAGCGGGTGGTAGAGACCGGGCGGGTTCGGGTCTCGACCCGCACCGAGACCGTCGACCAGGTCCTGCGTGAGAGCCTGCGCAGCGACACGATCGAGGTCACCCGGGTGCCGGTCAACCGGACGCTGTCCGAGGGCGAGGTGCCCCCGGTAGCCCGTGAGGAGGACGGGGTGACGATCATCCCCGTGCTCGAAGAGATCCTCGTCGTCGAGAAGCGCCTCGTCCTGAAGGAAGAGCTGCACATCCGTCGGAGCTCCACGGATGAGGACGTCGAGGTCCCGGTGACGCTGCGGAAGCAGCACGCCGTGGTCGAACGCGTGAGCCCGGACGGCCACGCCAGCGAACACACCGATCCCCATTCCACCCAGGAGGCAACATCATGACGCAGACGATCACCGCGCTGTTCGATCGCCCGGCCGAGGCTCAGGCTGCTCAGGCCAAGCTCGTCGCCGCCGGCATCCCGCAATCGGCGATCAAGCTCGTGCAGGGTGCCCAGACGGCGCGCACGAGCGGCTCGTACGACTACCGCAAGGACGAGGGCGGCTTCTGGGGCTCGCTCAAGGACTTCTTCATGCCCGAGGAGGATCGCTACGCCTACAGCGAGGGGCTAAGCCGCGGCGGTACGCTGCTGACCGCGAGCGTCGAGCCGACGCAGACCGAGACGGCCTACGACATCCTGGAGCAGCACGGCTCGGTCGATCTCGATCAGCGCGAGAGCACGTGGCGCCAGGAAGGCTGGAGTGGGTACTCGGCGACGGGCGGCACGACCGCGGCCAGCTCGACCACTGGCACGGCAGCAACCGGAACAGCTACGGGAACCACTGCTACGGGCGCCGCGGCTCTGAAGGGCGCCGGTACGACAGCGGGCGAGACCGACTACATCCCGGTGGTCGAGGAGCGGCTCAATGTCGGCAAGCGCGTGGCCGAGAGCGGCCGCGTGCGGGTTCGCTCCTACGTCGTCGAGAAGCCGGTCGAGGAGCGGGTCACCCTGCGCGACGAGACCGTGCACGTCGATCGGCGCGCGGTCGACCGGCCGGTGACGGCGGCGGACGAGGCCCTGTTCGCGAGCAAGACCATCGAGGCGACCGAGCTGCGCGAGCAGGCGGTGGTGTCGAAGGAGGCCCGCGTGGTCGAGGAGGTCGGCATCCGCAAGGACGCGGGTCAGCGTACCGAGACGGTCACCGACAAGGTGCGTCACACCGAAGTCGAGGTCGAAGACGAGCGCGGCAACGTCAGCCGCACCGGCACGTCCGGCACCACGACGACCGGGACCACGCCGGGCACGCGCAAGCCGGTCTGATCCACCTGAGCGCGCTGCCCGGAGTCTCGATGCGCCGGGCAGCGCGCACTGCCGAGATCCGCGTCCGGATCGACCCAGACCTTCACCGTAACCAGTTAAACGCAGGCCCCGCTATGCCCGTGAACCGCTCGATCCTGCTCGTGTTGCCTCTGCTCGCGGCAGCGCCGGCATTGGCGCAGACGACCGTTACCGGGCGGCCAGCGGCGGGTGGTGCCTCCAGCGCGACCTCCGGCGGGCAGAACGCCGTGACGCGGCCGAACACCGATCACGCTTACGACGGCAAGGCAGCGGCCGCCGGTACGGGGGCGAACGTCAAACTGGAGCGGGGCGCCAACAGCTTCACCGAGGGTGAGGCTCGGCGGCGCCTCGAGCGGGCCGGCTACCACGAGGTCAAGGACCTCAAGAAGGACGGCGACGGTATCTGGCACGCCAGCGCGATGCTGGACGGCAAGCCCGCCAGCGTCGGCCTCGAGTTCAAGGGCAACGTCGCGGTCCAGTAGCGGGCCCCTTCGCTCGATCAGTTCCACCCGAACAACTCGGAGTCCTTCCATGCCCGCACAGACCCTCTCGGCCCTGTACGACCGCTACGACGACGCAGCGGCGGTCGTGACTAAGTTGGAGGCGGCCGGCGTACCGCACTCCGACATCAGCCTCGTCAGCAACAAGGCGGAGACCGGCGGCTCCGGAACAGGCGACACGGCCGACCACGCTGCCACCGGCGCGGGAACCGGCGCGACGCTCGGCACGATCCTGGGCGGGGGCGCGGGCCTGCTCGCCGGTCTCGGGCTGATGGCCATCCCGGGCGTCGGTCCGGTCGTGGCCGCCGGCTGGCTGGTGGCGACGCTGACGGGTGCGGGCATCGGTGCCGCAGCGGGTGGTTTGACCGGCTCGTTGACAGGCGCCGGCGTGAGCGAGGCCGACGCACATGCCTACGCCGAAGGCGTGCGCCGTGGCGGTTCGCTGCTGACAGTGCGGGCGGATGAGGCCCACGCCGGTGTGGCCACGGGCATCCTGGAGGAGCACGGTGCTGTCGATCTCGACGCGCGTGCGCAGGCTTGGAAGGGCGAGGGCTGGAGCAGCGGGACGGCCGGCGAGGCGCGAGGCGCCTCCTCGACCTTGATCGGCTCGGATGCCGCCGCCGGCTCGATCGTGCGCGAGAACGATGCGGTCAGCGCTCCCGTGGCTGGCACCGACACCCGGACGTCCGGTGCCCGCCGGGTGCGCGTCTACAATCACCCGGTCTGATCGCCGCGATCCACGCGTCCGCGCAACCTCATCGTCGACCCTTACGATCACCCGGCCCGTGGGCCACAACAGGAGGACAGGTCATGGGCCTACTCGATAGCATCATCGGTAGCGTGGTCGGCGGCAACGCCGGTCAACAGCAGGGTGCCGGCGCCAACCCCCTCGTCGGCATCCTGATAAGCCTTTTGGCTGCGCGGGCCGGAGGCGGCGGACTCGGCGGCATGCTGGGCAACGCAAGCGGCGGCGGGCAGGGTGGCCTCGGTGGTCTGCTCGGCGGCAGTGGTGGAGTCGGGGGGCTGGGTGCCCTCGTCGAGCAGTTCACCCAAGCTGGCCACGGCGGGGCGATCAATTCGTGGATTGGCAACGGTCAGAACCAACCGATCGCATCGCACGATCTCGGCGCGGCGCTTGGTCCGGAGACGGTGGGCCAGCTCTCGCAACAGACCGGTATGGGCAGTTCCGACCTGCTGTCGCAGCTCTCGCAACTTCTGCCCGGTGTGGTCGATCAGCTCACTCCACAGGGCCGGATGCCGACCGAGCAGGAGCACGCGCACTGGTAGCCTATGTTGCGCGGCGCCCGCGGAAAAGCCTGGCGCTGCCCTTCAAGCTGGCCCGCCGCAGACGCGCCCATTGACGGATGCTGACTCCGGTACTCGCCTCGAGCGACGGCCAGCGGCGCCCCGAACCGCCGCCTTGCAGTGGTTGGTCCAAATTAGCGGCACCCCTTCGAGGAAGACCGCCTCTCACGCGTCTTTCCCGGCTCTCACGAGAGCTTCCCTCGGCGGTGGACCGCAACACCGCCGACGACAGGCCGCCAGTGAAGGAAACCAGGGCGGACATGAGGACACTCCGCACGCCAGGTGGGACCTTTCCCATCTGGGCGCGCCGGTCGATCCGGTCGCAATGAGCACCGTGACGGTGCCGAACGAGGAACACAACCATGGCCCAGAACGCACACCGCGAGGCGGCCAAGCACCACGAGGCCGCCGCCAAGTCGCACAACACCGCGGCCGAGCACCACGAGAAGGGCGACAATACCACCGCGGCCAAGCACGCGAAGGAGGCGCACGGCCACTCCGAGAAGGCGCACGAGAGCTCGACCACGGCGCACAGCAAGAGCAGCGCCAAGAAGTAGTTCGCGCGATTGAGCTACAGCTGGACGCGCGGTCTCTGCGCGCCCAGTCCCCTCACTCAAGCGGCTGTTTTAGCCGGCGACGGCATAACGTGCGATGGGTTTGGATATGAACGCGACGGTGAACGACATCGAGCGGGAGATCGAGGCTGGGCGGGCGCGGCTCGACGGCGTGCTCAACCAGATCCAGGATCGCCTCCACCCTGTTGCGTTCGTCGAGGACGTGCTCGGGACGGCAAGGCGCAGCGGTGCCGGCGGCGACCTCTACGACCTCACCCTGAATACGGTGCGACGCCACCCAATACCGGTGCTGCTGATCTGCGCCGCGGTGAGCATGCTTCTGGCGCGGGTCAAACCACCTGCGAAGCTGTCAGCCAGCAATCTGCCATCCACTTCGGCGCAGGGAGACGAGCGCCTCCGACGCGGCAGACGCGCGCGTATCTACCCGGAACCGATCTAAGTGTTAAGTCGGTTTCGAAGCAGACCTCCTTGTTAGAGGGCGCCGATATCTTCAACAAACGGACGAGTTTCGGTTAGAGGCGAGGTCCCGGTCAGCGCCGATCGGCACCGCATCGCCCTCTCAATCAAGGGTGGCGCGGGCAAGTAGCCGCCCTCTATGCTTGCGGCATGAAGGGTGATGTTCAAATTGCTCAGTGGCTGGAGCGGATGAGTGTGATCACGAGTCCTCAGCTCCTTGCAGCACGACTGTCTATCGCCTGGGCTCCTGCGGAGATGGCCAAACGAGCCAAGGTGCCTCTAAGCGTCGTAATGCGAGCCGAAAGCAGCCCTGACGAACCAATGATCACGATCGCGCAGCTAAACGCTCTGATGCAGACGCTTCGCACGGCTGGCGCCAGCTTCCCGCCCCCAGCCACTGAGATCGAGGCTGCTCTGATCTGTAAGTCTGCCGACTCGCAAGCATCCATCACCGATGTGTGAAAACGAGATTTGTTACCGGCAGAGAACTTAAGCACAGCTGTGTAAGTTTGGCTTCACAGGAGACGCGGAGTGCGCCATGTAGACCCAGATGCCTTTGCTTTCGAGATTGCCGCGCTCCTCATCGCAGACCTAAAGAACTCGGGCGCGCATACACCCCCCGAACCAGAAGAGGCGTGTCGGATCTCACTGCGGGGGCCTCCTCGGCGACGCCGAGGTGCCGCAGCAGATCGCCGTCCTGATGCCCATAGAGCTCGATCGCTGGCCTAAGGTCGTCGTGCAGCGGCGCAAGGTGTCGGAGGACGAATAGGAGCCTATGGACGACCGCGCTGGGTTCCTCTTCACCAGCCCGTGATCAGATCAAGAGACGGGGCATATACGGAGGTCCGCGGACTCTGGGGTTGAAGCAGAGGGTGCGAACCTTGAGCGTTCGTTGACGTCGACGTTCGGTCGTAAGACCAATCCTACAACTCGCATAACTCGCGCACATTCCAACCGCAAAGCATACCTGTTCAGGCCGGAAAACCGTGTTCGGCGTTACAGCAGCGCGAACGGTAGAGCCGAGCTCAAATCACCGAGGTACTACCAGTATGTCAGCTGAGCCGAGTACCGCTTCACGCAAGCCCGCGCAGGTGCCGCCGCCTCTAGTCCCGGGTGTCCACGGGCTGCTCACCCTCGCCATCGGCGTGGTGCTGATCGCGGCTTTGTACTTCGGCCGCGAGGTGTTCATCCCGCTCGTGCTGGCCGTGCTGCTCAGCTTCGTCCTTGGCCCCGTCGTCAACCTGCTCCGGCGGATCAAGCTCGGGCGGGTGCCCTCGGTCATCGTCGCTGTTCTGCTCGCTCTCGGGATGCTGGGCGGCATCGGCGCGGTCATCGGTACGCAGGTGGCCGGGCTCGCCGGCAACCTGCCGCATTACCAAGCCACTGTACAAAAGAAATTCGCTGGGCTGCAGCAGGGCTGGTTCGGCGAGGCCAACCGCCTCCTCCAGAAGTTCAGCCACCAAGTCCGGGACGTGACCAAGAAGGCCGACGCCGCCGGTACGAGCACGGCGACCGGGCCAGCTGGCGATACGCCTAAGCCGCAGCTGGTTCGCGTCCAAGAGCCCGAACCCTCGCCGCTCGCGCTCGCCGAGAAGGTGCTGGGCCCGGTCGTCTCGCCGTTGACCGACGTCGGCATTGTCCTCGTCGTCGTGGTGTTCCTGCTGCTGCAACGGGAGGATCTGCGCAACCGCATGATCCGCCTGTTCGGGTCGAGCGACCTGCACCGCACGACGGTGGCGATGGACGACGCCGCGGGCCGTCTCGGTACCTACTTCCTGGCCCAGCTCGGTATGAACGCCGCCTTCGGCGTCATCGTCGGCGTCGGGCTGTGGTGCATCGGCGTGCCCAACCCGCTCCTGTGGGGCGTGTTCTCGGCCATCATGCGGTTCATCCCGTACATCGGCTCGTTTATTTCGGGCGTCCTCCCGGTGGCATTGGCCGCCGCGGTCGATCCAGGTTGGTCGATGGTGATCGCGACCGCGGCGCTGTTCCTGATCGCCGAGCCGATCTTCGGGCAGGTGATCTAGCCGCTGCTTTACGGCCACTCCACCGGGCTGTCGCCCTTTGCGGTGATCGTCTCGACCCTGTTCTGGGGCTTCCTGTGGGGGCCGATTGGCCTGATCCTGGCGACCCCGTTCACCGTCTGCCTCGTTGTGCTCGGCCGCCACGTCGACAGCCTGGAGTTCCTCGACGTGCTGCTCGGCGACCGGCCGCCGCTGACACCGGTGGAGAACTTCTATCAGCGCATGCTGGCGGCCGACCCGGACGAGGTGCGAGACCTCGCCGAAGCAATGCTGAAGGAGCGCTCGCTGTCGTCGTACTACGACGAGGTCGCGCTCAAGGGCCTGCAGCTCGCCGCCAATGACTACGCCCGTGGTGTCGTCACTCCGGCGCAGCTCGACGACATCCGCGACTCGGCTCGCTCGCTGGTGGAGGATTTCGAGGACCATCCCGACGCCGAGCCGGACGGTGAGGACAAGGCGGTCCATCCGAATGACACCCCGACGCTGGCCGAACGCGCGCACCCGAAGGACGAGGCCGTACCCGTCCAAGCCCCTCCGCGCGAGAGCCTGCCGGAAGCGTGGCGCGGCGAGACGCCCGTCCTGTGCGTGGCCGGGCGCGGCCCCCTCGACGAGGCCTCCTCAGCGATGCTTGCCCAGCTGCTGCGCAAGCACGGGCTCGGCGCCAAAGTCATCGGCTACGAGGCCGTCTCGCGGGACCGTATCCGCGATCTCGACCTGACGGGGGTGGCGATGGTGTGTATCTCCTACCTCGACATCAGGGGCAGCCCGGCGCACCTGCGCTACCTCCTGGAACGCCTGAAGCGTCGTGCGCCCGGTATGCCAGTTCTGGTCGGATTGTGGCCTGTGGGTGAGAAGGTGCTCACCGACGCCGCCCTGGGCCGACAGATCGGCGCGGACGTCTACGTGGCCTCGCTGCGCGACAGGGTCGAAGCCTGCTTGAAGGCGGCTCAGACGGCGACCGACTCGGCGACTAAATCGCACGAGCTGCAGGACGGTAGGAAACCGACAATGTCGGCGCCATCATCACTTCGGCTTGTTCCTTGAGACGCCTTCGCGGGAGCAGCCAACACCAACCAATTGGCTGCACTCCCCCTCGCGCACATCCTGACCACGTCCGCGACTGGTGGCGCCGATACAAGTCCTTAGCTGATTTTGGGGACACTTTGGTGTGTCTCCGGCGTCATCGCGGGCGAGTGTTTTGCCCGATTAAACGCTCCACCGAACCGACATTAGTTCCGTAAGCTGACTTTATGCGAATGGGCCACCGCGGCCGTCACGGTGGATGTCCGCTATGCAGGAACGTCCGCGGCGCCTTAGATGACCGATATGGGCGCAAAGCGGAACGGCGGGTTTTGCGCGCATTGGCGATCTGGCATGGCGTAATCTGGCGCATAGCGGCAGTTGGTCGACCCGATGCCGCTCAGCCGTCGGCTTGGTCATCCCAGCTAAGCTTTGTGCGCGGATTTTGTCTCTAGGCTCTTCAAGCGCCGTCGTAACCCCACGATCTCATCCCCCAACAGGCCGGTAATGGCGTAGCGCCGTTGAGCCTTCCGAGATCCGTCCGGCCGCCGTGTCGTGATCGTGACCTCGTGGATCAGCGCACGCTGCCGCGCCTCAGTCTTCGCTTGACGAGCATTCGTGATGGCATTCGGCGGAGATGAGGACACCCGCTTCGCCACCGCGCACTGACGAGCCCAGGCGTGCAGCCCCTGGCCCGGTGTCGCCGCCAGTGCCTGGACCCGGCTCGGCAGCACCTTGGCAAATTCGAGGTGCTGAATCGCTCGGACGTCCCGGCTAATCAGCTTGCGCGCCGCCAGCCGCTCGGCCGCAGTTTCACCGCCGTAAGAGACGAATCGCTCGACGATGAGGTGCAGGTCGTGGGTGGTCCGCGAGCGTTTGCGCCCGCTCAGGGTCTCAAGCTCGGCCATAATCGCGACATGCAGCGGGCTCGTGCTGATGCGGACATAGGTAGCGTAGGCCAGGGCGATGGCTTCGAGGTGCTGGGCGTCGGATGCCTTGCGGATGTTGAGACCGGCTCGCTGCAACCAGTCCGCGCTGCCAAGCGGCTGAGACCCATTACCCTTGGCTTGGTGCAGGAAACGTTCGGCGTCGGCGGCCACGGCGTCGCGGCTGCCGCCCTCAGCGTTGGTTCGAAGTGACGCGGCCGGCTTGCTTGCAGGCTTTGAGGCCATCGACCCGTTAGTCGCTTTCACCGGCTCGTTTCGACGCGTCGGCTCGGTCGAAGGAGAAGGGGGACGAGGTCGGTTAAACCGAAAGGCTGGAACCGTATCGTTGAGCATGGCCTGCATCCATCCCGAGCAAATGGTCACGCTTCGGGTGAGCGCGACACATCATCGGTATGAATTGGCGACGTGCTGATGGCCGACCAAAGCCAGCGTCGTCCAGGGTTGTCCGGCCCGCTCGACGGGACACAAACTGGACACCCAGTGCAACATCCTGAGCTAAGTGCTTGATTTTGTTGGCGCGCCCTACGGGAATCGAACCCGTGTTTTCGCCGTGAAAGGGCGACGTCCTGGACCGCTAGACGAAGGGCGCTTTGGCTAGGCCGGGGTTCTATAGTCGGCGGCGGCGCGTCCGGCAACCGTCGATCCGCATGTCGGCGCGGGTTTGACCGCGGGACGGGTTGGGGCGATGGAGGGGCATGGTGCAGATCCCGCCCCGCATGACCCTCGTCCTCGGCGGGGCGCGCTCCGGCAAGAGCGCCTACGCGGAGGGGCTGATCGAGGCCTGTCCCGGCCCGTGGCTCTATCTCGCCACCGCGCAGGCCTTCGACGACGAGATGGTCGCGCGCATCGCCCAGCATCGGGCCCGGCGCACCGGATCCTGGCAGACCCGCGACGTGCCGCTCGCCCTGCCGGAGGCGGTGGCGGCGGCGGCGGGCCCCGTCCTGGTCGATTGCCTCACGCTGTGGCTCACCAACCTAATCCTGGCGGAGGCCGATGTGGCGGCAGCCGTCGAGCGGCTCATCGCCGCCTGCGCGCGGGCGCCGGGGCCTTTGGTGCTGGTCGGCAACGAGGTCGGGCTCGGGATCGTGCCGGACAACGCGCTCGCCCGCCGCTTCCGCGACGAGGCCGGGCGCCTGCACCAGCGGCTCGCCGCCCGGGCCGACCGGGTGGTGCTCACCGTGGCGGGCCTGCCGCTGGTCGTGAAGCCGCAAGCCCCCCTTCAAGCCCCGATGCCCGGAGCCTCCGCATGAGCGACGACGCGACCCGCCATCGGGAGAAGATGGAGAAGCGCAAGGCCGTGCAGGACGCCGAGGTGGCGGCCAAGACCCTCGAGAAGGGCCTGCTCATGGTCCATACCGGCCCCGGCAAGGGCAAGAGCACCGCGGCGCTCGGGCTGATGCTGCGGGCGCTCGGCCGCGGCTGGCGGGTCGGCATGGTGCAGTTCATCAAGGGCGGCTGGGATACCGGCGAGCGCCACGCGGTCGCGGCCTTCGGCGAAAGGGTCGCCTGGCACACGCTGGGGGAGGGATTCACCTGGGAGACCCAGGACAAGGCCCGGGACATCGCCGCCTGCCGCCACGCCTGGGCCGTGGCCGAGGGCCTGATGGCCGATCCCACGATCCGCCTGCTCGTCCTCGACGAGCTCAACATCGCCCTGCGCTACGATTATCTCGACCTCGACGCGGTGGTCGCCGCCCTCACGCGCCGCCGGCCGGACCTGCACGTGGTCGTCACCGGCCGCAACGCCAAGCCGGCCCTGATCGAGGCCGCCGACCTCGTCACCGAGATGGGCAGCGTGAAGCACCATTTTTCGGCCGGCGTGAAGGCGCAGGAGGGGATCGAGTTCTGAGCCCGCTCAAGCGTCCGCGGCGACCTCGCTCTCGGCGAGCGCCTCGCGCAAGATCGAGAGGAGGTCCGCGACAGCCTCGCGGGGCACCGCAACCCGCAGGGCGCCATGGGCGACCTGGTTGCGCAGCACCGCGACCTGTCGCAGCCGTTCCGCTTCGTCCGGCGTCACGATGCCATGCATCGCCATCCGCTCCAGGAGTTGGCCGGCCGGCTGCGGTCGCGACATGTCGCCGGGCAGGAGCAGCCGGCCGACGGCTTCAAGAATTGACCAGCCCAGCAGCAGGGCCGCCTCGGGCTGATCGGCGGCCAGCAGCGTCTCGACGCGCGCAATGGCGGTCGGGATCGCGTCGCGCGGCACGCCGGGAACCGGTCGGTCATCGCTCCCCTCCGGCGCGTAAACGATCCGCAATTCCCAGTCCGGAATCGTCGCGAAACGCTCGGTCAGCGCCGCAGCCCTCGGGCGTTCGCCCACCTCGTCCCGGGCAATCTGGATGGCGATATTTTTCGGGCGGCCGAGTGCGATGGCATCCGGCTGGTAATCCTGCATGAAGGCCGGCAGCAGGCCGCGCGACGGATGCGTGAACACCTCGTAGCCTTCGGCCTTCAGGCGCGGCGTGATGAGATCCAGAACTCGCTGTTCGCGTTCCGTCGCGCTCATGTCAGGTCCTCGAAGGGATCGTCGGACAGCCTGATATAGACGATGGGCCGTACGCTCTGCAGGGCCTCGGCCAGGACGGGGCTCGGAGCGGTGAACGGAAACACGTCGCCGGGCTTGAACTTCTGGGCCACGATGCGCTCGACCTGCCCATCGTTGAGGTAGACGTGCCGGATCAGGGCATCGAGCGTGGGCTTGAGGATGTTGTCGATGTCCCCGGTGCGGGGAACGGCCGTGAAGTAGTAGAGCGTCACAGCGACCGGCCGCTCGGTGGCGAAATGACCGACCGGAAGGACCTCAAGGCTCGCTGCCCTGACCTTCTCCTTCCACGCCTCCTTGGATCGGGCGCGTTTGGCCTGTAGCGAGACGGGCGTGCCCAGGACGTTGAACTCGATCGGAAAGGTCAGGTCCACGGCCGGCTCGATTCGTCTGGCGCTCAGGATGTGACGATGCCGATTGGCCAGCAAGACCCGCGATGAAGCGGGCCCTCATGATCCAGGGCACCGGCTCCGATGTCGGCAAGTCGCTGCTCGTGGCGGGGCTGGCGCGCGCCTTCACCGAGAGGGGCCTGCGGGTGCGGCCGTTCAAGCCGCAGAACATGTCGAACAACGCAGCCGTCACGCCGGATGGCGGCGAGATCGGCCGTGCCCAGGCGCTCCAGGCCCGGGCCGCCCGGGTGCCGCCCTCCGTGCACATGAACCCGGTGCTGCTCAAGCCCCAGAGCGAAATCGGCTCCCAGGTGGTGGTGCAGGGGCGGATGGTCGCCACCGTGAAGGCGCGCGACTACCAGGCCTGGAAGCCGCGGCTGATGCAGGCCGTCCTGGACAGCTTTTCGCGGCTGACGGACGAGGCCGACCTGGTCCTGGTCGAGGGCGCGGGCTCGGCCTCGGAGGTGAACCTCCGGGCCGGCGACATCGCCAATATGGGCTTTGCCCGGGCCACCGACACGCCGGTGGTGCTGGTCGGCGACATCGACCGGGGCGGCGTGATCGCGAGCCTGGTCGGCACGAAGGCGGTGATCGAGCCCTCCGACGCCGCGATGATCGCCGGCTTCATCGTCAACCGCTTCCGGGGCGACCCGAGCCTGTTCGCCGATGGGATGCGGCTGATCGCCGAGCAGACCGGCTGGGCGCCGCTCGGCCTGGTGCCGCACTTCCCCGAGGCCGCGCGCCTGCCGGCCGAGGACGTGCTCGGGCTCGCGGGCTCCGGGCCGCGCCCGGCCGGGACCGTCACCGTCGCGGTGCCGGTGCTGCCGCGCATCGCCAATTTCGACGACCTCGACCCGCTCCGGGCCGAGCCCGGGGTGTCGGTGGTGCTGGTGCGCCCCGGAACGCCGATCCCCGCGGAGGCCGCCCTGGTGCTGCTGCCGGGCTCCAAGACCACGATCGATGACTTGGACTTCTTCCGGGCCGAGGGCTGGGACATCGACCTGCGGGCCCATGTCCGGCGGGGCGGGCGGGTACTCGGCCTGTGCGGCGGCTACCAGATGCTGGGGCGCAGCCTCGCCGATCCGCACGGGATCGAGGGGGCGCCCCGCACGGTGCCGGGGCTCGGGCTCCTCGACGTCGAGACCGTGATGACACCGGACAAGCGACTGGCCGCGGCCACCGGCACGAGCCTGCCCGATGCGGTGCCGTTTACGGGCTACGAGATGCATATCGGCGCCACGCACGGCCCCGACGCGGCCCGGCCGCTGCTGCGCCTCGCCGACGGGCGCGTCGACGGGGCGGTCTCCGCGGACGGGCTGGTGGCCGGGACCTACGTCCACGGGCTGTTCGCGCACGATGCCCAGCGCGCCGCCTGGCTCACCCGCCTCGGCACGATCTCGGCGGGGGCGGGCTACGAGGCCGGGGTCGAGGCGGCGCTCGACGGCCTGGCGCGACACATCGCGGCCCATGTCGACTGCGACCGACTCCTGGCGCTTGCCCGGTAGGCGAGGGCCGGGCCAGGGATTACTCTGTGTAATGCCGGCCCCCGCCACGAGGGGCCGCACGGGTCCAGAGGAACGCCATATGCCCCCCACGCAGCCCCTGGTTAGCGAGGAGTTTGCCGAGAGAACCGTCCGCACGGTGACCCTGCGGCTGATGCCGTTGCTCGGCCTGCTCTACCTGATCGCCTATATCGATCGGCAGAACGTCTCCTACGCCAAGCTGGACATGGTCGGCAGCCTGGGTCTCAGCGAGACCGCCTACGGGCTCGGCGCGTCACTGTTCTTCCTCGGCTACTTCCTGTTCGAGGTGCCCGCCAACGTGTTCCTGGAGCGGGTCGGCGCCCGGGTCTGGTTCGCCCGGATCATGTTCACCTGGGGCATCGTTACGATCCTGCTGGGCTTCACCCAGAACGCCGCGATGTTCTACGTGCTGCGCTTCCTGCTCGGCGCCGCGGAGGCCGGCTTCTTCCCGGGGGTGCTGTTCGCGCTGACGCTGTGGTTCCCGCAGGCGCACAGGGCCCGGATGATCGGCTGGTTCATGATCGCCAGTGCGGTGGCCAACGCGGTCGGCGCGGCGATCGGCGGGGCCCTGCTCGGCCTCGACGGGGTCCTGGGGCTGGCCGGCTGGCAATGGGTGTTCCTGGCCACGGGGGCGCCGGCGATCCTGATGACCGCAATCGTGCTCTTGATCCTGCCGAACGGCCCCGAGACGGCGCCCTGGCTGTCCCAGGACCAGCGCGCCTGGCTCGCCCAGACGCTCCGGGCCGAGCGCGAGGGCGGCGGCCTCGTGGATCACGGCAATCCGTTCGCGGCGCTCCTCGACAAGCGCGTGCTGATGCTGGCCGGGGTCTACGTCTCGCTGCCGCTCGCCGCCTACGGGCTGGGCTACTGGCTGCCCACGGTGGTCAAGGGGTTCGGGGTCTCGAACCTGACCAACGGCTTCCTCAACATCATCCCGTGGGCCGCCACCGCGGTCGCCCTGTGGTGGGTCCCCCGCCACGCCGCCCGCACCGGCGCCCAGGGCAACGCCTTGACCTGGCACGTGGTCGGGCCGGCCCTGGTCGGGGCGACCGGGCTTGCGCTCAGCGTCATCCTGCCGGGCAACGCGGTGAAGTTCGCCTGCCTGTGCGTGGCGGCGGCCGGGACGTTCTCGGCCCAGCCGGTCTTCTGGTCCATGCCCGCGACCTTCCTGCGCGGAGCCACGGCGGCGGCCGGGATCGCGGCGATCAACTCGGTCGGCAATCTCGGCGGGTTCGTCGCGCAGAACATGGTCCCGTTCATCCGCGACCAGACCCAGAGCGACCTCGTGCCGATGCTGTTCCTGTCCGCCTGCCTGGCGATCGGGGCCGCCCTGATGTTCATCGTGCTCTCCGCCCTGCGGCGGGACGCGGCCAAGCGGGCGGCGGTATCCCCGGCACCGCGCACGGCCTGAACATCGGACGGTATCGCGCGTTATAATTCCTGATGCCGGACCGTCCGGCACGATGATGCAAATCCGTGCCCCTGCGGATCATCATCCAGGAGGGCACCGCGATGAGCGAAGGTATTCCGCTTCTGATCCTCGCCCTGGGGACTCTGGGCGTCGTCTGGTTCCTGGCCGCCGCGGCCCGGAAGCAGGTCGCCGACGCCAAGGGCGCCCCGGAACGGTCCAACGTGATCCGCGACCATGGCGGGGCGCCGCGTCAGAACATGCCGGGGACGGAGCACTGACGGGATCAGCCGGCGGCGATCCGTCGGCAATGGTCGAGGGCGGCGCCGATCAGGGTGTCGCTGGCCTCGGGCGTGCGGAAGGCCGAATGCGCCGACAGGACGACGTTCGGCAGTGACGCGAGCGGGTGGTCGGCGGGCAGCGGCTCGACCGTGAACACGTCGAGCTCGGCCCCGGCGATCCGCCCGGCGCGCAGGGCCTCCACCAGGGCGGCCTCATCGATCACCGCGCCCCGGGCGGTGTTGATCAGGATCGCCCCGGGCTTCAGGGCGGCGATGCGCGCGGCCGACAGGAAGCCGCGCGTCTCCTCGGTCAGGAGCAGGTGGAGCGAGACCACGTCGCTCTCGGCCAGCAGCCGCTCGAGCGGGACGAACTCGACCCCCGGATGCGTTTTCGGGCTCCGGTTCCAGGCCAGCACCCGCAGGCCGGCGCCGCGGCAGAGCCGCGCCATCTCGGCCGCGATCCCGCCGAAGCCGATCAGCCCGATGGTCTTGCCGGTGAGCTGGATCGCCTCGGTGCGCAGCCAGCGCCCCGCCCGCATCGCCCGGTCCATCTCGGGCAGGCCCCGGGCGGCGGCCCATAGCAGCGCGAAGGCGCATTCCGCGACCGCGGTGTCGCCGTAGCCCTTGATCGTGTGGACCGTGACGCCGCATTCGGCCTGAAGCGCCTGCGGGTCCATGTAGCTGCGCGCGCCGGTGCCCAGAAACACCGCGTGCCGCAGGCTGGGGCAGGCGCGGGCCACGGCGACGGGGAGGGCGGTGTGGTCGATCACCGCGATCTCCGCCCCGGCGAGCAGGGCCGGCAGATCCTCCGGGGTGATGTCGGGCTGGAGATTGATCGCGAAGGGCGGATCGTCCGGCCGCAGCAGGCGCCGCGCCACCGCCGCCAGGGTCTCGCTGGCATCGACGAACACCGCGCGCATGGGCTTCTCCTCGATCCCGCTCGACCGAGCTTAGAACGCGCGCCGCCGCATGGGATACCGGTCCGGCGGCGCGCACGTTGAATCGAGGACTTGGAATCGCGCCGTCCGGTCAGCCCATCCCGACGAGCCAGAGGGCGAGCAGGGCCAGGACGAAGCCGCCCTGGATCAGGCAGGCCGTGCGGTACAGGCTCAGCGCCCGGGCGATGTCGTCGGCCGTGGCCTCGGCCCGGCCCTCGCCCATATGGGCGTCGGGGACGAGGGTGCCGTCATAGACCCGCGGGCCCGCGAGCCGCAGGCCGAGCGCCCCGGCCATGGCGGCCTCGGGCCAGCCGGCATTGGGCGAGCGGTGGCGGCCGGCATCGCGGGCCATCGCCCGGAGCGCGCCCTGCGCATCGGCGCCGCGCAGGGCGGCCGCCCCGACGATCAGCAGGCCGGCGAGCCGCGAGGCCGGCAGGTTCACCAGGTCGTCGAGCCGCGCCGCAGCCCATCCGAAGGCGGCGTAGCGCGGGGTGCGGTGGCCGATCATGCTGTCGGCGGTGTTGATCGCCTTGTAGAGCACGCCGCCGGGCAGGCCGAGGCAGCCGATCCAGAAGGACGGCGCCACGATCCCGTCGGAAAAGTTCTCGGCCAGGCTCTCGATCGTGGCGCGGCACACCGCCGGGGCGTCGAGCCGGTCGGGATCGCGCCCGACGATCATCGCCACGGCGCGGCGGCCGGCCTCGAGGCCGCCCTCGCGCAGGGCGGTCTCCACGGCCGCGACGTGGTCGTTCAGGCTGCGCTGCGCCGGCAGGCTCGCGCAGAGCAGGCCGAGGAGCAGGAAGGCGGGGAGGGGGCCGGCCCAGAGGGCGAGCCCGGTGAGCGCCCAGGCGGGCAGCCCCGTGGCGGCGAGCAGGAGCACCAGGGCGAGGCAGCCGGCGACCCGACGCCGCCCTTCGGACCCGCGGTTCAGGCTGCGCTCCAGCCTGGAGATCAGCCGGCCGATCCAGGTGACAGGGTGGCCGAAGGCCTTGTAGAGCGCGTCCGGGTAGCCGGACGCCGCCTCGATCCCGAGGGCGAGGGCGAGGATGGCGAGCGTATCGGGCGGATGGACCATCGTTTCTGGAATTCCGCTCCGCGGCCGGGGGCGATCCCGGGGCCAATCCCCCATGGCGGCGATCTCGGAGGCCTCCGACACGCCTTTCCGGACGCGCCGGAGCCCTGGCTCGACCTCTCGACGGGGATCAATCCGGTCCCCTATCCCGTGCCGCCGGTGGAGGCCAGCGCCTGGACGCGGCTTCCCGCCGCCGCCGAGGTCGAGGCCCTGCGGGAGGCGGCCGCAATGGCCTACGGCGCGCCCGATACGGCGCATGTCGTCCCCGCCCCCGGCACCCAGATCCTGATCGAGACCCTGCCCCGGCTCGTGGCCCCGACCCGGGTCGCGGTGGTCGGCCCGACCTATGCCGAGCACGCAGCCGCCTGGACACGGGCCGGGCACAGGGTGGCGCAGGTCGACGGGATCGCGGCGATCGGCGACGCGGCCGTGGCGGTGCTGGTCGATCCGAACAATCCGGACGGGCGGACCCATCCGCTGACTGAGCGGCTCGCCCTGGCGGACGCGCTGCGCGCCCGCGGCGGCCTGCTGGTCGCCGACGAGGCCTTCGCCGACCTGGAGCCGGTGGCGAGCCTGTGCCCGCACGCGGCCCCGGGGCTCGTGGTTTTGCGCTCCTTCGGCAAGACCTACGGGCTCGCCGGCCTGCGCCTCGGCTTCGCGGTGGCCGAGCCGGGGACGGCGGACCGGATCGCCACCGCCCTCGGCCCCTGGGCGGTGTCCGGGCCGGCTTTGGCGATCGGCCGGGCCACCCTGTCCGATACGGCGTGGCGGGCCGAGACCGCCCGGGCGCGGGCAGCGGATGCGGCGCGCCTCGACCGGCTGATCGCCCGCGGCGGCGGGACGATCGTCGGCGGCACCAGCCTGTTCCGCACCGCCGATTTTCCCGACGGGCCGGGCCTGTACCGCCGGCTCGCGCAAGCCGGGATCGCGGTGCGGCGCTTCCCCGAACGCCCCGAACGGCTTCGGTTCGGGCTGCCGGCGGAGAAAGCGGCGTGGTGCCGCCTCTCGCGGGTGCTCAAGTAGTCGGCGTGGCCGGCCCGTGCGGATCGCGGGCCGCCACCAGAACGGCGAGCGCCGAGAAGGCGAGGCCCACCGCGCAGACCCCCGGCCAGCCGACCACCAGGAAGGCCTGCGAGCCCGCGAAGGCGCCGAGCGCCCCGAACACGAACAGGGTCGTGAACAGCACGGTGTTGATCCGGCCCCGCGCTCCCGGGACCAGGGCGTAGGCCCGGGTCTGGTTGGCGATGAGCGCACCGTTCATGCCGATATCGATCAGCAGCACGCCGATCCCGACCGCGACCAGCGACCACGTGCCCCCGGCCCAGAGCACCAGGAACGAGAGGGCGACCATCAGGCTGCCGCTGAGCACCACCGGCTTCGCGCCGCGTATGTCGGTGAAGCGGCCCGATACCGGCGCCACGAAGGCGCCGCAGACGCCGATCACCCCGAACAGGCCGGCCCCGGCCGCGGAGAGCCCGAAGGGCGGGTTCTCGACCAGCAGCGCCAGGGTCGCCCAGAAGGCGTTGAACGCGGCAAACAGCAGCGCCTGCGACAGGCTCGCGGTGCGCAGGACCGGCTGCGACCGGGCGAGGTGCAGGATCGACAGCATCAGGGCCCGGTAGCGCAGGCGCTGGGTCTGGGGCGTGTGCGGCAGGGTCGCCCGGGCGATGCCGGCCATGGCGAGCGCGAGCAGCGACGCGGCCAGGAACACGGCCCGCCAGCCGAGATGCGCCCCCAGGAACCCGCTCGCCGTGCGGGCGAGCAGGATGCCGGTGAGCAGGCCGGTCATGACCTGCCCGACGATCCGGCCGCGGCTCGCATCCGGGGCGAGCTCGGCCGCGAACGGCACCGCCTGCTGCGCCGCGCAGGCGAGCACGCCGACCACGAGATGGGCGAGCGCCAGGCAGGGGAGGTTTGGGGCGAGACCCACGGCGAGCAGCGCCACGGCGAGGCCGAGGCATTGCCAGACGATCAGCCGGCGGCGGGGCAGGGCGTCGCCGAGCGGCACCAGCCCAATGATGCCGAGCCCGTAGCCGACGAGCGCCGTGGTCGGCACCCACAGGGCGGCGGCGTCGCCGAACTCGGACACGATCAGGCCGAGCAGCGGCTGGTTGTAATAGATGTTGGCGACCGCCCCGCCGGCGATCAGCGTCAGGCCGAGCCGGGCCTTCGCGTCGAGGATGGTGGTCACGGCAGGGTCGGGGGCGGGCAGGCGCGCCGCCGCTTCAGGGCCGGTATGGGGGCCATCGTGGAATCCGTGTCGGGGAGGGAAGAGCCGGGACCGATACGGGCCGGGCGCGCCATGCGGCAAGCGCCCGGGCTGCAGCTCTCGGTCACGCCCCACGCCCCTTCACGGTCCGGCGTCCTGCACCATATGCCATCGACGCGGTTCCGGCCGTCCGCGTGCCGGGCGTCGAACGCACAGTTGGGTTCGTGATCCGGATACGGTTTTCGAGCCGGATTCGTTCCGAACGATAGGTCCGGAAACACCGCAGCAGGGAGTACGGGATGCCGAACTACCGCGTCGAGTTTGCCAAGGAGATCCTCGGAGTGCCCTTCACCATTGGGGCCGTCGAGATCATGCGGGCCCGCGACCCGGACCGCGCCCTCCGGGCCGCCGAGCTCCGCTTCGCCCGCCACCACGGCATCGGCGACTGGCGGGAGCGGGCCGACCTCGCCACCCTGGCCGAGCGGCACTGAGGCCTTCCAGGATCGCGCCGTCACACGACCTTCGTCTCGGGGCCGCACGGTGAGCCTTTCGCGACCGCTCAAGCTCTGGTCGCGACCGCCCCGCCACCGTAGAATGGCGGCTCAGAGCCGGGACCAGCATGACCGGAGGGCCGGGCCCTCACGGATGTGCGGGTCCATGCGCCGGCGTCATGAGACCGGAGACGCGTCAAGTCCGGTCCGACAGGGGTCAGTGCGAGGGTCATGGCGGCGATCTCCTTCTTCGGCGACCTGCTCCAGACCATCAGCGAGCGTGGCCGCGACCTGATCGGCATCGGCCGCAGCGACATCACCGGCCGGGCCAGCGCGAGCGAGCTGGTCAAGCTGTGCGAGGACCTGATCTCGCGGCGCGGCGAGGCCTCCGGGGTCGCGCTGGCCCGGCTGATCCTCGACCGCTACGCCAGCTTCGGCCAGACCGAGCGCCACGCCTTCCTGCGGGGGATCGCCCTCGACTTCGACGCGGACCATGCCGCCGTCGACGAGGCGATCGCCGCCTACCGGGCCGACCCGACCCGGGCCCGCCTCGGCACCCTGCACGAGGCCGCCGAGCCGCGCAGCCAGGAGCTGATCCGCCGCCTCAACCTGGCCCGCGGCGGAACGCTCAGCCTCGTGCGGATGCGCGAGGACCTGTTCGACCTGCGCAAGGCGCTGCGCACGGGCGCGGAGGCGGACCCCGCCGTGCTCGACGCGGTCGACAGCCTCGATTCCGATTTCGAGCACCTGTTCGCCTCCTGGTTCAACCGGGGCTTCCTGGTGCTGCGGCACATCGACTGGACCACGCCCGCCCATATCCTCGAGAAGATCATCCGGTACGAGGCGGTGCACGCGATCACCGGGTGGGACGACCTGCGCGCCCGGATCGAGCCGCCGGACCGGCGCTGCTTCGCGTTCTTCCACCCGGCGCTCGCCGACGAGCCGCTGATCTTCGTCGAGGTGGCGCTCACCGATCAGGTCGCGCCGGCGATCGCCCCGATCCTGTCGCGGGAGCGCAAGCCGCTGCAGCCGCGGGCGGCGACCACGGCGATCTTCTACTCGATCTCCAACTGCCAGAAGGGGTTGGCCGGCGTCACCTTCGGCAATTTCCTGATCAAGCAGGTGGTCGAGGACCTCACCCGCGAGGTGCCCTCGCTCAAGACCTTCGTCACGCTCTCGCCGGTGCCGGGTTTCGCCGCCTGGCTCGCCCGGGAGCGCCGGGCCGACAGCCCGCAGGGGCTGCTGCCGGAGGACGTGGAGGTGCTGCGGGCGCTGGACGATCCGGACTGGCACGCCGACAAGGCCCGGGCCGAGGCGGTGCGCAAGGCGCTGATCCCGGCCGCGGCCGCCTATTTCCTGCGCGCCAAGAACGAGCGCGGTCGCCCCCTCGACCCGGTGGCCCGGTTCCATCTCGGCAACGGCGCCCGGCTGGACCGGATCAACTTCCTCGGCGACACGTCGAAGAAGGGGCTGGCCCAGTCGCACGGGTTGATGGTGAACTACCTCTACGATCTCGCGGCGATCGAGAAGAACCACGAGACCTACGCCAATCTCGGCACCGTGGCGGCCTCCCCTTCGGTGACCCGGGAGCTGCGCGCCAAGCTGCCGCCGCCGCGGGCGGTGGTGCTGGCCGAGGCCTGACCGCCCGGCTCACGCTTCGGTAAGGCCAGCGGCCAGCCGGGCGAACTGCCCGGTGATCCGGCGGGCGACCGCCTCGGTCTCGCCGGCCTCCAGGGGTACCCGGCGGTCGAGGATCAGCGCGGCAAGCCCGTGCACCAGCGCCCAGGGTCAGGTCGGCGGCGGGCATGGAGGCGATTGATGTCGGGATGCCGGCACCCGTCGGCTTCGGGCTGTTCGCCCCGGAGCGCGTCCCGGACGGCGCCTTCCTGTCTCGCGGCAGCGGCTGCCGGCCTGACAGAGGCCCCGGAAAGCAGAGGCGAGAGGCGGACCGCGATTGCGGGGCGATCCGGAACGGTTCTATGGCTGCGTGAACCCTGCGGTCCGTGATAGCTCCAGCCTCACGATGACGAACCATCTCTTCTCCCTGGTCCGGGACGGCGTCCCGGATCCCGCCAAGACCGTGATCGAGACGCCGGAAGGGCGCCGATACAGTTACGCGGATCTCATCGCCCGCTCCGGCGCCTACGCGGCGGCCCTGCAGGCGGCCGGCGTGCGGCCCGGCGACCGGGTGGCGGTCCAGGTCGAGAAGAGCCCCGAGGTGATCTTCCTGTATCTCGGGGTGGTGCGCGCGGGCGCCGCGTTCCTGCCGCTCAACACCGCCTACACCCCGACGGAGATCGGGTATTTCCTCGGCGACGCCGAGCCCATGATCTTCGTCTGCGATCCGGGTCGACGCGAGGCCCTGGCGCAGGCCGCCGCGGGCATCCGCGAAATCTGGACCCTGGATGCGGCGGGAACCGGCAGCGCCGCCGAGGCCGCGGACCGGCACGAGACGGCGTTCGCGGACGTGCCCCGGGGGCCGGACGACCTCGCCGCGATCCTCTACACCTCCGGCACGACCGGGCGCTCCAAAGGCGCCATGCTCACGCACGACAATCTGGCGTCGAACGCCCGCACGCTCGTGGATGTCTGGCGCTTCACCGAAGACGACGTGCTGATCCACGCCCTGCCGGTGTTCCACACCCACGGGCTGTTCGTGGCGACCAACACGGTGCTGGCGAGCGGCGGCACCATGCTGTTCCTGCCGCGCCTCGACCCGAAGCTGATCCTGAGCCTGATGCCCCGGGCGACCGCCCTGATGGGCGTGCCGACCTTCTACACCCGGCTTCTCAAGGAACCCGGCCTCACCCACGAGGCGGCCAGGGGCATGCGCCTGTTCGTATCGGGCTCGGCGCCGCTGCTCGCGGAGACCCACCGGGAATGGCAGGCGCGCACCGGCCACGCCATCCTCGAGCGCTACGGCATGACCGAGACCAACATGAGCACCTCGAACCCCTATACGGGGGACCGGGTCGCCGGCACGGTCGGCTTCCGCCTGCCGAGCGTCTCCCTGCGGGTGGTCGATCCCGAGACCGGCGCGGCCCTGGGCCCGGACACGGTCGGGATGATCGAGGTGAAGGGCCCGAACGTGTTCAAGGGCTACTGGCGGATGCCCGAGAAGACCGAAGCCGAGTTTCGGCCGGACGGCTTCTTCATCACCGGCGACCTCGGCAAGGTCGATGCCCGCGGCTACGTCCACATCGTCGGGCGCGGCAAGGACCTGATCATCTCCGGGGGCTTCAACGTCTACCCGAAGGAGGTCGAGACCGAGATCGACGCCCTGCCGGGCGTGGTCGAATCCGCGGTGATCGGCCTGGCGCACCCGGATTTCGGCGAGGCTGTCACCGCCGTGGTAGTCGGCGGGACGAACGCCCCGGACGAGGCGGGAATCGTGACGGCCCTGGAGGGCCGTCTCGCCCGGTTCAAATGCCCCAAGCGCGTCCTGTTCGTGGACGAATTGCCCCGCAACACCATGGGCAAAGTGCAGAAAAACCTGCTCCGCGAGGCGCATGCGGGGCTGTATCGAGCCTGAATGAAACCGCCCGCCAGCTTTCAGGCTGGCAGGCGGTAACTTCGTCTTTAGAGGTTGTGCGCGGCCCGCTCGTTCGCTGGCGGCGTGTGGCCGTCGGAATCCCCAGCCTTGCGGACCGCCGCGTTAAGGTTGTCCGGATCGAGGGCAGTCTGGACGAACTCGCGGCCCATATTGGTCACCTCCCGGGCGTAGCGCAGGCCCTGGTCGCGGACCTCGTCGGCCCAGGGGCCGATGTTGCGGTCCTCCTGGCGGGTGCGCGGCAGCAGCGCGCCGAGCAGCAGGCCGGCGGCGACGCCGACGACGCCCACCAGCAGCGGGTTGTCGTCCACGAAGCGCTCGACCGTGCTGCGGCCGCGCTGGAGCCCGTCGATCCCCTGGGTGGTGATGTCGTCGAGCGCCCGGAGGTTGCGCTTGTGCAGAGCGGCGGCGCGCTCTCGGGCCTCGTCATAGGCCGAGGCGGCGCGGGCGCGGGCCTGATCGGCGGCGCTGCCGAGGCGGTTGCCGATATCGTCGGCCAGGTCCGAGACGGTCTGGCGGGCCTGCCCGGCGAGGTCGGCGGCGCGATCAGTGGCCTCCTGGGCGCCCTCCTTTGCGGATGCGGCCGCATCGATCGGGCGCGTCGCGGCGCCGGGCGGGAGCGGGTCGTGCAGGCCGCGCGGGTCGGGGCGGAGGGTGAAATCGCCGGCCGCTTCGCCGGGGGCCGAACGCGGGTCGCCGTGGCCGGCCGGATCGGGCCGCAGGCTGTTGTCGCCCGAGCCCGTCGGCATGCCGGCCTGGGCGGCGAGTTGCTCGGGGAGGCTGGAGGGGGTCGGCTTGTCGGTCATGGCGGGGTCCTCGGATGTCCGTCTCGGCGACGCGGGGAGCGTCGCGCCTCCCGGCCGTCGGGCCGGGCTCGAATCGTCACGTCTCGGGCGTCAGATCTCGGTCTTCTCGAGGGGATCACGGACGGGGCGCACCGTCGGCAGGTCGGGATCGTAGCCGCGGGCGGTGCCGGTATTCAGCGTGGCCACGCGCTCGGCCGAAACCTGGGTGCGGCGGCGCTCGGCATCCCGGGCCATCCGGTTGAACAGCAGCCCCACTCCGGCGGCGATCAGCAGGACCGGCACGGGGTTGCGGCGTACCGCTTCCAGGGCGCCGTCATAGATGCCGCTCAGCGCGGGCGTGCGCCGGGCATTGCCCAGCATCTCGTCCACGATGTTCGGGACCGAGAGCTTGCCCTGGATCTGGTCGATCGTCTCGTCGAGCCGTGCCCGGCTCGCCTCGATTTCCTTCTCGAGGTCGGTCATCGAACTCATCCGGATACGCGCTCCGACAGGGCCTGGGCATCCTGGCGAACTTGGCGCGTCGTGCGCGTCGGCGCCAGTGTGGAGAGGGACAGGACGCTGCGTGCCCACAGGGCCATGCCCACGGCGATGACCAGCAGCACGCCGCCGACGATCAGAGCCGAGAGCCACTCGGAACCCACGATGGTGGCGAGCCACTTCACGAGGGCGCCGATCAGGACGAGCAAGGCGACCACGGCGAACACGGCCGAGCCGACCATGCAGGCCAGGCCGACGATGAGCTGGCGGACATTGCCCGCCATCTCGGCGCGGAACAGCGCGATCTCCTTGCGGGCGAGCTCGTTGGTCTCGCGCAGGGCATCGCCAATCAGGCTCTGGATGCTCGAGGCGCCGGGTTGGCGCGGATCAGGACCCTGGGCCATCGTCAGGCCCGGAAGCTGTCGCGGGCGTCGCCGTCGGGCGCTTCCGGCGGCAGGCTCGACGACTTGATGAACCGGGCGGCGATCAGGCCGGCCACGAAGGTGCCGACCGCCACCGCCACCGGGGCACGCCGGGCGAAGGCCTCGGCCTCGCCGTAGAAGTCGCCGAGGCTGCGCCGCTCGATCGAGGAACCGAGCTGCTCGAGCCCGTCGGCGGCGCTGTCGAAGAAAGCCCGCACGTTCGGCTTGTCGCCGAGATCGCGGCCGGAATTGCGGATCGTCTGCGCCAGTTCGTGGACCGATTGGGCGGCGTCGCTCTTGCGCCGCTCGACGTAATCCTGGGCCTGGAGACGCGCCGCGTCGATCAGCCCGCGGCCGCGCTCGGCCGCCTCGTCGGCTAGGCCCTCGACGTCGCCCTGGAGGGCACGCCACTGGGCGCGCTCGCCGGCGGTCTCGCCGGGCCGCTCGTGCGCCGGATCCTTCAGCGGGTCCTTGGGCGCGTCCTGCGGGAACTCGTTGCCGGCCATCTCGAAAACACTCCTCGCGGCGCAGGGACGGCGTCGCTCGCGGCGACCGCGGCCCCCGCGATGGCTGAGTAACCGACTGGGCTGTCACCGGTTCCAGCGCGGCGTGCGGTCCGGCGGGCGGCGTCGGCGCGACCGGTCCGCGCGACGCGTCGGCCCTCGCTCAGCCGGCGTTCAGGCAGGGTCCGGCAGAACCGCCACGCTTGCATGACGGCTTCCCTTCGGTGGCCGTTCGACACATCCCGGGCTTCGCCGCGAAGAGCCTTCGAAGGCTCGCCGCGCGGGGCCCGGACCGCGCCGCGAGCACCGGACAGGGCGGCGATCCTGTCCGGTGCGGCGGGGTGCTCGACTTGACCCGCGCCCGGCTTCACGCTTGGGTTGCCTTGACAAAGGATCGCGCAGGGCCTCCGCGCGTTCTGCTACTGAGAAGTCCCGATGCAGGCGCGGCGAGGTCCTCGACTCGAGCCGCGCCCCTGATCCGGAGCCGACCCGCGTGGCACGCCTTGTGATCGTATCGAACCGCGTCGCCATCCCCGAGGATGGCGGGAAGGCGGTTGCGGCGGGCGGCCTCGCCGTCGCCGTGAAGGAGGCGTTCACCGCCTATGAGGGGCTGTGGTTCGGATGGAGCGGCAACATCACGGAGGAGCCCTCCGAGGAGCCGACCCTGATCGACCGGGGCCGGGTCCAGTACGCCGTGGTCGACCTCTCGCCGCAGGACCACCTGGAATATTACGCCGGCTTTGCGAATCGGGCCCTGTGGCCGATCATGCATTACCGGCTGGGGCTCGGCGCGTTCTCGCGCTCGGATTACGCCGGCTACAGCCGGGTCAACCGTACCTTCGCCCGCGCGCTCGCCAAGCTGGTCGAGCCGGACGACATCATCTGGGTGCACGATTATCACCTGCTGCCGCTGGCCGCCGAGCTGCGCGGCCTCGGGCTGGACAACCCGATCGGCTATTTCCACCACATCCCCTGGCCGGCGGCCGACGTGTTCAACTCGCTGCCGGCGAGCACCGAATTGCTGCGCGCCATCGTCGATTACGACCTGATCGGCCTGCAGACCGAGGCCGACGTCCAGAACCTCCAGCGCAACCTGGTCGACACCCAGCGGGCGATCCCGCTCGGCGGCGGCTCGCTGATGGTCGACGGGCGCCGCACCCGGATCCGCGCCTTCCCGATCGGCATCGACGTCGCCGGCTTCAAGGAGGCCGCCGAGAAGGCCAATTCCAACAAGGTGGTGCGCGAGACCATCGCGGGCCTGCGCACCCGCAAGCTGCTGATCGGCGTCGACCGGCTCGACTATTCCAAGGGCGTGTCCGAGCGGATGGAGGCGGTGGAGAGCTTCTTCGCCTCCAATCCCGACCAGCGCGGCAACGTCACCTACATCCAGATCACCCCGAAATCGCGCAGCGAGGTGCCGGAATACGAGCAGCTCGCCCGGGACGTGAACGAGAAGGTCGGCGAGATCAACGGCGCGCTCGGCGACCCGGCCTGGACGCCGATTCAGTACATCACCAAGGCCTATCCGCGCCCGGTCCTGGCCGGCCTCTACCGGGCGGCCCGGGTCGGGCTGGTGACGCCGATGCGCGACGGCATGAACCTCGTCGCCAAGGAATACGTGGTCGCGCAGAGCGAGGACGATCCCGGCGTGCTGGTCCTGTCGAAATTCGCCGGCGCGGCCCGGCAGATGCCCGAGGCGCTGCTGATCAACCCCTACGACCGGTTCGAGGTCGCCGAGGCGATCCGCTCCGCCCTGTACATGCCCAAGGCCGAGCGAGTCGCCCGCTGGCGGCCGATGGTCGAGCGCATGACCCGGGAGGACGTCGATTGGTGGGCCCGCAACTTCCTGTCGGAGCTGGAGAATTTCCGCACGATGGAGCGCGAGCCCCCGACGACCGCGGCGGCTGCCGAATAGGCGGGCCTCGTTCGCTGACGCTAACGCTGTCGATCCGGCTTTGAGGCGCCATCGCTCTCGCAGAGCGCGACGCGCGCTCCTCTCCCGTATGGGAGAGGGATCCGCGCCTCATGCGGCCGACGACGGGATCGCGCTCCCGTGCAGATCCGCATCTCCCGCGGGCTTGGCGGGGACGGGGCAAGGCGCACGGTTCCACGCGCCTTGCCGGCCGATCCCGATGGCTGACCTCGCCCGCCGGCGCCGGCACGCGCCTCGGCCCATGTCCCTAAAACCCGGACTCTGCCCATGATCGCCGTCGATGACGGGGTGGCGGCGCCGCTCGGCGCGCATTTCGACGGGCGCGGGGTGAACTTCGCCCTGTTCTCCGAGCATGCCACCGCGGTGGACATCTGCCTGTTCGAGCCGGGGGAGCGGCACGAGACCCGCACGGTCCGGCTGCCCGGCCGCACCGACGACGTCTGGCACGGCTACCTGCGCGGGGTGCTGCCGGGCCAGCTCTACGGCTACCGGGTGCACGGGCCCTGGGATCCGGCGAACGGGCACCGGTTCAACCCCTCGAAGCTGGTGCTCGACCCCTATGCAAGGGAGATCCGCGGCCGGATCCGCTGGCACGACGCGCTCTACGGCCACCGCCGCGGCCGGGAGGACCGGCGAGAAGACAGGATCGACCGGCGCGACAGCGCGGTCTACATGCCCAAGGGCGTGGTCACCGCCCCCGAAGTGCCCGACCTTGCGCTGGCCCCCGTGCGGCGGCCGCTCACCGAGACGGTCATCTACGAGGCCCATGTCAAGGCGCTGACCCGCACCCATCCCGACATCCCGGAAGCGGAGCGCGGCACCTACGCGGCGCTGGCCCATCCGGCGATCATCGAGCACCTGGTCAAGCTCGGGGTCACCGCCCTGGAGCTGCTGCCGATCCAGGCCTTCGCGGATGACCGCTTCCTGGTCGAGAAGGGGCTCGTCAACTTCTGGGGCTATCAGCCCCTGAACTACTTCGCCCCGGATCCGCGCTACCGCGGGGAGGGCGGCCCGGGCGGCCTCAAGGCGGCGATCCGCGAACTGAACGCGGCCGGGATCGAGACCTGGCTCGACGTGGTCTACAACCACACCGCCGAGGGCGACCACAGCGGCCCGACCCTGTCGTTCCGCGGCATCGACAATGCCAGCTACTACAAGCTCGACCCCGCGGACCGGCGCCGCACCGTCGATTGCACCGGCTGCGGCAACACCTTCGATGCGAGCCACCCGCGGGTGATGCAGCTCGTGCTCGATTCCCTACGCCACTGGGTCACCGCCTACGGCATCGCGGGCTTCCGGTTCGACCTCGCCACGAGCCTCGGGCGCTCGCCCCTGGCCTTCACCCCGCAGGCGGCCTTCTTCCAGGCGGTGGCTCAGGATCCGGTGCTCGCCCGGGTCAAGATGGTGGCCGAGCCCTGGGATATCGGGGAGGGCGGCTACCAGCTCGGCGGCTATCCGCGCGGCTGGAGCGAGTGGAACGACAAGTTCCGCGACGCCGCCCGGGGCTTCTGGAAGGGCGATTCCGGTACCCTGGCGAAGCTGACCCAGGGGCTGACCGGCTCGCGCGAGGTCTTCGCCCCGTCCCGGCGCTCGCCGCTGGCCAGCATCAACTTTATCGCCAGCCACGACGGCTACACCCTGGCCGACACGGTGGCCTACGAGCAGAAGCACAACGAGGCCAACGGCGAGGGCAACCGCGACGGCCACGGCCATAATGTCAGCTGCAATTACGGCGTCGAGGGCGACACCGACGACCCGGCGATCCTCGCCCTGCGCGCCCGCCAGAAGCGCAACATGCTGGCCACCGTGATGCTGGCGCAGGGCGTGCCGATGCTGCTGATGGGCGACGAGCGCTCGCGCAGCCAGGGCGGCAACAACAACGCCTATTGCCAGGACAATCCAACGAGCTGGATGGACTGGACCAGCGACCCGGATCCGAAGCTCACCGGATTCGTGGCGAATCTGCTGGCCCTGCGCCGGGCTCAAGCAGCTCTTCGGCGGCAGACCTTCTTCACTGGCGCCCCGATCGGCCCGGATTCTCCCCTGCGGGATGTGCATTGGCTCGCCCCCGAGGGCACCGAGATGGAGAATGGCCATTGGGCCGATGACGGCCTTCAGGTGTTCGGCATGCAGATCGGCAATGACGGCCGCGCCGGCGACCGCCTGCTGGTCCTGTTCAATGCCGGGCTGGAGCCTGTCGACTTCCGCCTCGCCCCCGTGATCGGCGGCCCCTGGCACCCGGTCTTCGACACCGGCGAGGCCGAAGGCACGGTCCCGCCCGGCGCCCCGTCTTACGGGCCGGACGCCCCCGTCCCGCTGCCCGGCCGCACGGTCCTGGTGCTCACCGCAGCGGGGGTGGGCGCGCGGAGCGGCTGGGTGCCGGGGGGCTGAGAACAGGCTCGGATCGGAAACACACCGTCCTCGCGAGCGTGAGCGAAGCAAGGACGGGGAGGGCGCGGAGATCCGACGCATCACGGAACCACGCCTTTCGTCCCGCGGTCGGGGTGGGGCAAGCGGTTCCGACGGATCGCCCTGCCCCCGCGCCATTTTTCGCACGCTTGCCGTCTCATCACGTCGCCATAGCTGCGCTGCGGGAACCGGATCGTGCCCGGGGCCTTCTCCCACGACAATGATCCCTGCCGCGCTTGCCCTTCGGTGCGCACGGCCAACGACGAGGACCGTGGCCCGATGCGGCGCGCCCACAGCATGGATTTCGGAGCCGAGATGGTGGGGGGTGGCGTGCGCTTCGCCCTCTGGGCGCCGACCACACAGAGCGTCGAACTCGTCGTCGACGGCATCGACCACCCGTTGCCCGAGTCGGGCGGCGGCTGGCGGCGCACCGCCCTGCCCGGGGTGAAGCCGGGGGCCCGCTACGGCTTCCGGATCGACGGCGACCTCGTCGTGCCGGACCCGGCCTCGCGCTTCCAGCCGGACGACGTCTCGGGCCTCAGCGAGGTGGTGGATCCGCGCGCCTTCGCGTGGTCGGACGAGGCCTGGACCGGGCGCCCGTTCGAGGAGGCGGTGATCTACGAGTGCCATGTCGGCACCGCGACCCCGGAGGGCACCTATGCCGGTCTGCAGGCGCGCCTGCCCGACCTCAAGGCGCTCGGCGTCACCGCCATCGAGCTGCTGCCGCTCGCCGATTTCAAGGGCTCGCGCAACTGGGGCTATGACGGGGTCCTGCCCTACGCCCCGGACGGCGCCTATGGCCGCCCGGACGACCTCAAGCGCCTGATCGACGCCGCCCACGGGCTCGGCCTGATGGTCTATCTCGACGCGGTCTACAACCATTTCGGCCCGGCCGGGAATTACCTCCACGCCTACGCCAAGACCTTCTTCACCGAGCGCCACCAGACGCCGTGGGGCGCGGGCATCAATTTCGACGGCAAGGAGAGCGGCGCCACCGTGCGGCAGTTCTTCATCCAGAACACCCTGTACTGGCTGGAGGAATACCATTTCGACGGTCTGCGCTTCGACGCCGTCCACGCGATCCTCGACGATTCGCCCCGCCACTTCCTGGCTGAGCTCGGCGAGACGGTCCGGCGGCGCTTCCCGGACCGCGAGATCCACCTGATGCTGGAGAATGAGGCCAACCAGGCCCGCTGGCTGGAGCGCGACGCCGCCGGCAAGCCGAAGATGCACGACGCGCAATGGGCCGACGACCTGCACCATTGCTGGCACGTGCTGCTCACCGGTGAGGATGCCGGTTATTATCAAAGCTTTGCCGACAAACCAATCGAGCGCCTGGCCCGCTGCCTGGCGGAGGGTTTCGCCTATCAAGGCGAGCCGTTCTCGACCCTCGGCAACCATCCGCGCGGCGAGCCCTCGGCGCATCTGCCGCCCTCGGCCTTCGTGACCTTCCTGCAGAACCACGACCAGGTCGGCAACCGGGCGCTGGGCGAGCGCCTCAATCATCTGGCCGATCCCAGGAAACTCGATCTCGCCCGGGCCGGCTTCCTGCTGGCGCCGCAGATCCCGATGCTCTGGATGGGCGAGGAATGGTCGGCCTCGACGCCGTTCCTGTTCTTCGTCGACTTCGCCCCGGACGAGGAGTTGAACAAGGCGGTGCGTGACGGTCGGCGCCGGGAGTTCAAAAGCTTCGCGGCGTTTGCCGACGACACGTCGAAGATCCCGGACCCGACCGAGCGCGAGACTTTCGAGGCCTCGAAGCTCGACTGGTCCGAGCGGGCACGCTCGCCGCACCGGGAGGTCCTGGCCGAGACGACGCGCCTGCTCGGGTTGCGCCGGGACGTGGTCGTGCCGCTCGCGAAATCCGGCTACCTGGGCGCCGCCGCCACCCTGCCGCGGGCCGACGTGGTCGATTGCACCTGGCAGTTCGGCGCCGGCACCCTTCGGTTCATCGCCAATGTCGGGGACGCGCCCTTCGCGCTGGATCCGGGCGGCGCCCGGGTGGTCTGGACCAACGCCCCCGATACGGCCGGACGGGACCTGCCGTCCTGGACCGGCCTGTTCCTGACGGAGCCCCGCTCGTGAGCCCCCTGGAAAAACTCGCCGACCTCGTCGGCGTCGCCGCCGGTTATACCGACGCTTTCGGCCAGCCCGTCGAGACCTCCCTGGAGGTGCGGCGCGGCCTGCTCGCGGCGCTCGGTTTCGCGGTCGAGGACGAGGCCGGCGTGGCCAAGAGCCTCGCCCAGGTCGAGGCCCTGCGCTGCGGCTTGGTCCCGCCGCTCCTGCCCGTGGAGGCGCGGCGCAGCGCCCGGGTGCCGGTCCGCGTCCAGGACGGCACCCCGCACACCCTGGTCTGGCGGCTCGTGGACGAGCGCGGCGCGGCCCGCGAGGGCCGGGCCAACCTGCAGGGGGCCGAACCGGGCTTCGAGCTGCCGCCGCTGACCCCGGGCTACCACCGCCTCACCGTCCAGGCCGGCCGGATCCGCGCCGAATCCTGGGTGATCGCCGCGCCGCAGCGCTGCTGGCGCCCGCGTCCCTACACGGAGGAGGGCGCCTCCGACTGGGGCATGGCCGCGCAGCTCTACGGCCTGCGCTCGGCCACCAATATCGGCATCGGCACCTACGCGGATGCCGGCGAGGCCGCCCGCGAGGCAGCCCTGCGCGGGGCGGCCTTTCTGGGCTTGAGCCCGGTCCACGCCCTGTTCGGCTCCGACCGGACCAAGATCTCGCCCTACTCGCCGTCCTCGCGGCTGTTCCTCGAGACCCTGTTCATCGCGCCGCGCAGCCTGCCGGGGCTCGCCGGCTCCCGGGCCGAGGCGCTGCTCGCCGAGCGCGCCGACGCGATCACCGCCCTGCGCGAGGCCGCCCTCGTCGACCATCAGGGCGTGGCCGACGTGCTCGACCCGGTGCTGCGCGCCCTCTGGCTGGAATCCCCGGCCCGGGCCGGCACCGACGCCGCGTTCGAGCGCTTCCGCCAGGAGGGCGGCCCGGATCTCGCCGCGCATGCGGTGTTCGAGGCGCTCTCCGAGCATTTCCGGCAGCAGGGCGCCCATTGGCTCGGCGACTGGCCCGAGGAATACCGCCGCGCCGGCACGGATGCGGTCATGGCCTTCGCGGCCGAGAAGGCCGAGGCGGTGGGCTACCAGGCCTGGCTGCAATACCTCGCCGACCGCCAGCTCGCCGCGGCCTCGGCGGCGGCTCTGGGCGCCGGCATGCGGGTCGGGCTCTACCGCGACCTCGCGGTGGGCGCCGACCGGGGCGGCTCCGAGATCTGGTCGCATCCCGAGCGCTTCGCCGACCGGGTCTCGATCGGCGCGCCACCGGACCTCTTGGCCCCCAAGGGCCAGAACTGGGGCCTGCCGGCCTTCGACCCGCTGGAGATGGAGCGCGACGGTCTCGCGGCGTTCCGGGCCCTGGTTCAGGCCAACATGCGCCATGCCGGCGCGATCCGGATCGACCACGCCTTCCAGCTCGCCCGGCTGTTCCTGATCCCGCTGGGGGCCGGCGCCCATGCCGGCGCCTACGTGATGATGCCGTTCGAGCCGATGCTGGCGGTGCTGCGGCTGGAGAGCCACCGCAACAAGTGCCTGGTCATCGCCGAGGATCTCGGCACCGCGCCCGAGGGCTTCTCCGACGCCCTGATGCGGGCCGGCGTGCTGAGCTACCGGATCCTGGCCTTTGAGCGGGAAGGGGACGGACGGTTCAAGGCCCCCTCCACCTATCCGCGCGACGCGCTCACCGCCATCACCACCCACGACCTGCCGACCTTCGTCGGCTGGTGGCGCGGGGTCGACACCGACACCCGCCAGTCGCTGGGCCTCTACGATCACGAGCGCGCCGAGGCCGAGCGCAACGAGCGGGTGGTCGAGCGTCGCCGCCTCACCGAGGCGCTGGCCGCCGAGCAGCTCCTGCCCTCGGCCGAGCCGCCCGAGGCCGCGCCGTTCGAGGCGGCCGCCCGCTACCTCGCCCGCGCCCCCTCGATGCTGACCGCCGTGCAGTACGAGGACGTGGTCTCCGAGCTCGCCCAGGCCAACGTGCCGGGCTCGACCGAGGGCTACCCGAACTGGCGGCGCAAGCTCGACCGGGACCTCGTCGACATCGCCGCCCCCGGCGGACCGCTGGCCAAGCTCGCGGCCTCGCTCTCGGCCGAGTCGCGGGGACCGCGCTCAGGCTCCGCCCGGCTGGCGGCGCCGCCGCCGCAATCGACCTACCGGCTGCAGTTCCACAAGGACTTCACCTTCGCGGACGCGGAGCGGATCGTCCCGTATCTCAAGAAGCTCGGGATCAGCCACGTCTACGCCTCGCCGCTCCAGAAGGCGCGACCCGGCTCGACCCACGGCTACGACATCGTCGATCACGGCGCGATCAACCCGGAGCTCGGCGGCGAGGAGGGCTTCGTCAAGCTCTCCGACACCCTGCACGGGCACGGGCTGAAGCTTCTGCTGGACATCGTGCCCAACCACATGGGCGTCGGCGGCTCCGACAACCCCTGGTGGCTCTCGGTGCTCGAATGGGGGTCACTGTCGCCCTTCGCGGACGCCTTCGACATCGACTGGCAGCGTCTTGGCGCCGGCCGCAACCTAGTGATCCCGTTCCTGGGCGACCGCTACGGCGAGGCCCTGGAGAAGGGCACGCTGGAGCTGAAGTTCGACCCCGAGGCCGGCGCCTTCAGCGTCTGGCACTACGAGCACCAGCTGCCGATCCGGCCCCTGAGCTACCCGACCATCCTCAACCGGGTGATCGCCGCGATCGGGGCCGTGGACGACGACACCACCGCGGAGCTGCTCGCCATCTCCGAGCGGCTGCGGGCCATGTCGATCGACACCGACGAGACCCGCCGCCAGAGCTTCCCCGAGGAGGCCGAGGGGCTCAAGCGCCGGCTCGCCGAGATCTACGGCGTGTCGCCGCTGATCCAGGAGGCCACGGCCAGCACCCTGGCGCTGCTCAACGGCTTCAAGGGCCGCCCGGACAGTTTCGGGCCGCTGCACCGGCTGCTGGAGGCCCAGGCCTACCGGCTGGCCCATTGGCGGGTCGCCTCGAGCGACATCAACTACCGCCGGTTCTTCGACGTGAACTCGCTCGCGGGCCTGCGCGTGGAGCTGTCCGACATCTTCCACCGCTCGCACGAGACCGTGTTCCGGCATATCCGGGAGGGCCGGATCGACGGGTTGCGTATCGACCATATCGACGGGCTGGCCGACCCGCTGGGCTACGCGCGCGCGCTCCAGGCGGCGGTCGGGCCGGGCTTCTACGTCGTCGTCGAAAAGATCCTGGAGCCCGGCGAGCGGCTGCGACCCTGGCCGGTGGCCGGGACCACGGGCTACGACGTGCTCAACCAGCTCGACGGCATCCTGGTGGACAAGGAGCGCCAGGGGAAGGTCCGGCGGCTCTACGAATGGGCCTCGGGCGTCGACGAGCCCTACGGGTTCCAGCTGCGTGCCGCCAAAGCCGAGATCCTCGAGATCAGCTTCGCCAGCGAACTCGAGGTGCTGACCTCCGACCTCAAGGAGGTGGCCGATGCCGACCGGCGCACCCGCGACTTCACCGTCAATGCCCTGCGCCGGGCCCTGATCGAGATCATCGCCCGCTTCCCGACCTATCGCAGCTACCTGCCGCCGGAGCTGGAGGAGGGTGAGGTCGAGCCGGAGGACGTGCGGCTGATCGAGGGCGCGGTCGCCAAGGCCAAGCGCTGGTCGGGCCTGCCCGACCGCTCGGTGCACGATTTCGCCGCCGACGTGCTGCTCGGTCGGATCGAGACCACGGGGGCGGGGCGCCCGGACCCGCGGGTGGTCCTGCGCTTCCGCCGCCGGTTCCAGCAGCTCACCGGCCCGGTCATGGCCAAGAGCCTGGAGGACACGCTGTTCTACCGGTATGCCTGCCTGCTCGGCCTCAACGAGGTCGGCGGCGATCCCGGCGAGTACGGCATCGACGCGGAGCATTTCCACGACCTGCAGATCGCCCGCGCCCGGGACTGGCCGAACGCCATGATCACCACGGCGACCCACGACACCAAGCGCGGCGAGGATGCCCGGACCCGGCTGCTCGCCCTCTCCGAGATCCCGGAGGGCTGGGCCGGTGCCTGGGACCTGTGGCAGCGGACCGCCGGGCCGCACCTCGCCCGGATCGACGGCGAGCCGGCCCCCGACGCCAACGACCAGTGGATGTTCTTCCAGGCGATCCTCGGCGCCTGGCCGCTGGAGCTTTTGGAGCAGGATGAGACGGCCGCGATCGAGGATTTTCGCGACCGGCTGATCGCCTATGGCGAGAAGGCCATGCGCGAGGGCAAGCGCCGCTCGAGCTGGGTCAATGTCGACGAGGTCTACGAGGGCGCGACGAAGAAGCTGTTCTCGGCGCTGATCGCCCCGGGCTCGGACTTCCTGCGGGAACTCCGGCCCTTCGCCCGGCGGCTCGCCCATCTCGGCATGCTCGCGGGGCTCGGCCGGACGGTCCTGAAATGCACCCTGCCGGGCCTGCCCGACACCTACCAGGGCACGGAGATCTGGGACTTCTCGTTCGTCGATCCCGACAACCGCCGCCCGGTGGATTACCCGGCCCTCGAGCGGATGCTCGAACGGGGCGGCGCGCCGGCCGAGCTGCTGGCGCACTGGACGGACGGGCGGGTCAAGCAGGCGACGCTGGCGCGGCTGCTCGCCGAGCGGGCCGAGCGCCCGGGCTTCTACGCCAGTGCGGCCTACGAGCCGGTGGAGGCGAGGGGCGCGCGGGCGGCCCACGTGATCGCCTATCGGCGGACCGATCCCGGCGAGGAGGGCGGCGACCTGTTCGTGGCGGTGCCGCGGCTGTTCGCCGGCATCGTCGGCGAGGCAATCTGGTCGGGCGAGGCCTTCGCCGGCACCCGGGTCGATCTCGGGGCGGGTACAAGCTGGCGCGACATCGTCTCGGGCCGCACCGTCGAGGGCGCCGGGGAGGGCGTCGATCTCGGAGAACTCCTGCGCGACCTGCCCTACGTGGTCCTGCGGCGCGCGTCCTAGGGCGCGGCCGACGCGGCGCTGTCACGCCGCGTCGGCTAGAAGACGGGCCGCCGCCGGAACGGAGGCGGGTCCGAGCGATTGTGCGGAGCGGTGCGGGCCGTTCCGCCGCCTCGACCGGTGCCGCCCTGCAGCTGCAGGCACGCGCCTGCGGTTCGGGCGTTACGAGACATGGATTGGGAGCCAGAGGCCAGCATGAACGCACCGACCACCGCCGCCGCCGCGACGACCGGAGCCGAAGCCGTCCTGCCGGCCTCCCTGGCGCCCCGCGCCGAGGGACCGCGGATCTACAACCTGTTCCCGCTCCTGGTCGGGCGCGTCTCGGACTGGACGGCCGAGCTGCCGCGGATCGCGAGCCTCGGCTTCGACTGGATCTACCTGAACCCGTTCCACCAGACCGGCGGCTCGAAGAGCCTCTACGCGGTGGCCGATCCCGAGCGGCTCGACGAGCGGTTCCGGGACCAGGACGGCACGCCGGACGACGAGCAGATCCGCCGCTTCTGCGCCGCCGCCAAGGCTGCCGGCCTCTCGGTGATGACCGACCTCGTGATCAATCACACCGCCGACAACGCCCGGCTGGCCGCGGAGCGGCCCGACCTGTTCATGAAGGAGCCCGACGGCTCGATCATGCACCCGGCCGCCGTGGATCCGGACGATCCCGCGATCCGCACGGTCTGGGGCGATCTCGCCGAACTCGACTATCACACGCCCGCCGCCCGGGACGAGCTGACCCGGATCTGGGGCGCCTACGTCGCCCGGCTCCAGGCGCTCGGCGTCGCGGGCTTCCGGTGCGACGCCGCCTACAAGGTCCCGCCCGAGACCTGGCGCGTCCTGATCGGTGAGGCCAAGGGCCGCGATCCCGCTTGCCTGTTCGCCGCCGAGACCCTGGGCTGCACCTTCGAGGAGGCGAAGGCCACCGCCGGCGCCGGCTTCGACTACCTGTTCAACTCCTTCGCCTGGTGGGACCTGAAGAAACCCTGGGCGCTGGAGCAGTACGAGCGCCTGCGGGTGCTGGCACCCTCGATCGCCTTCCCGGAAAACCACGACATGAAGCGGCTGGCCGCCGGAATCAGCGGCGGCCCCGAGGCGGTGGCGCGGCACCTGCGCAACCGCTACGCGCTCGCCGCTTTCTTCTCGGCCGGCGTGCTGATGCCGATCGGCTACGAATGGGGCTACCGGCGGGCGCTGCATGTGGTCGAGACCACCCCGCGCGACCGCGAGAACGACACCGGCATCGACATCTCCGCCTCGATCCGGGCAATCAACGCCCTGCGCGCCGAGCTGCCGGCCGCCAATGTCGAGGGTGCGCAGCTGCGCATCTCGGCCCCCGACAGCGACCTCGTGGCGCTCGCCCGCTTCGACACCGGCCATCCGGCCTCGGCGCGGCACGCACTGATCGTGCTCTACAACCCCTCGGACAAGCCGGTGCCGGTGGATGCCGGCACGCTCATCGCCCGGACCGGCGGGATGCTCGGCGCCTTCGTAGACCGGACCCCCGAGGCCGAGCCGATCGCCTTCCATCCCGGCAGCGCCATCGACCTGCTGCCGGGCGAGCTGCGCATCCTGAATGCGAGCGCCGCCCAGGTCGCCCAGCTGCCCGAGCGCAGCGCGCCGGACGGCGAGGGGAGGGTGGTGATCGAGGCCGTGAGCCCGGAGATCGACGGCGGCCGCTCGGCGGTGAAGCGCATCGTCGGCGAATCCCTGCGGGTCGAGGCCGACATCTTCTCCGACGGCCACGAGGTGCTCGACGCCGCGATCCTGTCGCGGGTCGCCGGCACCGAGGCGTGGCGCGAGGACCCGATGGTCTTCGTCGACAACGACCGCTGGGCCGGGCAATTCCCCCTGGAGCGCAACGCCCGCTACGAGTTCACCCTGATCGCCTGGCGCGACCCGTTCTCCTCCTGGGTGCGCGACACCCTGAAGAAACGCGCCGCCGGCGTCGACATCCGCCTGGAGACGATCGAGGGCGTCACCCTGGTCGAGACCGCGGCGTCCCTCGCCCGCAGCCGCGCCGCCGGGCGCGACGCGGAGCGGCTGGCCGCTCTGGTCGCCGCTCTGGCCGCGGAGGAGACCGGCTCGGCCGCCCAGCTCGAGCGGATCCTCCAGCCCGAGGCCGCGAGCCTCGTGCGCCGGAACGCCGAGCGGGTGAATCTCAGCCGCTATCCGGTGGTCCTGCCGGTGATCGCCGACCGCCTCGCGGCCCGGTTCTCCGCCTGGTACGAGATCTTCCCGCGCTCGCAATCGATGGACGTGAACCGCCACGGCACCTTCGACGACGTCATCAAGCGCCTGCCCGAGATCCGCGAGCTCGGCTTCGACGTGCTCTACTTCACGCCGATCCACCCGGTGGGCCGGACCAACCGCAAGGGCAAGAACAACACCCTGAAGGCCGAGCCCGGGGATGTCGGCTCGGTCTACGCGGTCGGCGCGGAGGAGGGCGGCCACGAGGCCGTGCATCCCGAGCTCGGGACGCTGGAGGATTTCGAGCGGCTGGTGGCGGCGAGCCACGCCTACGGCATGGAGATCGCCATCGACTTCGCGATCCAGTGCTCGCCGGACCATCCCTGGATCAAGAACCACCCGGAATGGTTCGAGTGGCGCCCCGACGGGACGCTCCGCTTCGCCGAGAACCCGCCCAAGAAGTACGAGGACATCTCGAACGTCCACTTCTACGGGGGCGCCCTGCCCTCGCTCTGGATCGAGCTGCGCGACATCCTGCTCGGCTGGTGCGCCCGGGGCGTGCGCATCTTCCGGGTCGACAACCCGCACACCAAGCCGATCCCGTTCTGGGAATGGGTGATCGCCGAGGTCAACGGCCGCTATCCCGACGCGCTGTTCCTGGCCGAGGCCTTCACCCGGCCGAAGATGATGAAGAAGCTCGCCAAGGCCGGCTACCAGCAGAGCTACACCTACTTCACCTGGCGCAACACCAAGCAGGAGCTGACCGAGTACGCCCTGGAGCTCGCCGGCGAGATGGGCGAGTACTACCGCCCGAATTTCTTTGCGAATACCCCCGACATCAACCCGTATTTCCTCCAGACCAGCGGGCGGGCGGGCTTCGTGATCCGGGGTACGCTCGCCGCCACCCTCTCGTCGGTCTACGGCATCTACAACGGCTTCGAACTGTGCGAGGCGGCTCCCTACCCGGGCAAGGAGGAGTATCTCAACTCCGAGAAGTACGAGCTGAAGGCCTGGGACTACGACCGGCCCGGCAACATCCGCGAGCACATCGTCAAGCTGAACACGATCCGCCGCGAGAACCCCGCCCTCTGGGACTTCCGCAACGTGGTCTTCACCGGCGCCTCCAACGACCAGATCATCGCCTACGCCAAGGCGACGCCGGAGCGCGACAATTGCGTGTTCACCATGGTCAACCTCGATCCCAAGAACCGCCAGGAATGCACCTACGAGGTACCGCTCTGGCTGTTCGGCCTGCCGGATGACGGCGCCGTGGAGGTGGAGGACCTGCTCCAGGGTTACACGTTCGAGCTGCGGGGCAAGTCCCACCGCATCGCGCTCGATCCGGCCGAGCGATCCTGTATCATCTGGCGTCTTCGGGCGCCGCGGCGGGTTGCGGGCTGAGCCCACCCATGGCACCTGACCATGCGTCTGATCCCGACGACGGGCCCGCCCGTCGCCGACCATTGCGCCGCGCGGCCGACCGCCCGCGCCCCGGCCGGTTCCGACCGCCGGTCCCAGTAAATTCGACCGATGAGGCAGCGACGCGATGATCGATCGCAGCGACCCGCAATGGTACCGTGACGCCATCATCTACCAGATCCACGTCAAGTCGTTCTTCGACTCGAACGACGACGGGATCGGCGATTTCGAAGGGCTGACCCGGCGGCTCGATTACGTCCGCGACCTCGGGGTCACGGCGATCTGGCTGATGCCGTTCTATCCCTCGCCCCTGCGCGACGACGGCTACGACATCGCCGATTACGAGGGCATCAACCCGTCCTACGGGACCATGGAGGACTTCAAGGCCTTCGTGGAGGCGGCGCACGCGCGCGGCCTGCGGGTGATCACCGAGCTCGTGATCAACCACACCAGCGACCAGCATCCCTGGTTCCAGGCGGCCCGCGAAGCGCCCCCCGGCTCGCCCGAGCGCGACTTCTACGTCTGGTCGGACACAGACGAGCCGTACAAGGACACGCGGATCATCTTCCTCGACACCGAGGCCTCGAACTGGACCTGGGACCCGGTCGCCAAGCAGTATTTCTGGCACCGGTTCTACAGCCACCAGCCGGACCTGAACTTCGACAACCCGAAGGTGCTGGAAGCGGTCATCGCGACGATGCGGTACTGGCTCGACATGGGCGTCGACGGCCTGCGGCTCGACGCGATCCCCTACCTGATCGAGCGCGACGGCACGAACTGCGAGAACCTCCGGGAGACCCACGACGTCATCAAGGCGATCCGGGCCGCGCTCGACGCCAGCTATCCCGACCGGATGCTGCTGGCCGAGGCCAACCAGTGGCCCGAGGAGACCGCGCAGTATTTCGGCGACGGCGACGAATGCCACATGGCGTTCCACTTCCCGCTGATGCCGCGGATGTACATGGCGATCGCCCGGGAGGACCGGCACCCGATCACCGACATCATGCGCCAGACCCCGGAGATCCCCGAGGGCTGCCAGTGGGCGATTTTTTTGCGGAATCACGACGAGCTGACCTTGGAAATGGTCACCGCCGAGGAGCGTGACTACCTCTGGTCGTTCTACGCCGCCGAACGCCGGGCCCGGATCAACCTCGGCATCCGCCGCCGCCTCGCGCCGCTGCTGGAGAACGACCGGCGCAAGATCGAGCTGATGAAGTCCCTCGTCCTGTCGATGCCTGGCACGCCGGTGCTCTATTACGGCGACGAGATCGGCATGGGCGACAACATCTATCTCGGCGACCGCGACGGCGTGCGCACGCCGATGCAATGGAGCCCCGACCGCAACGGCGGCTTCTCCCGGGCGAACCCGCAGCGGCTGTTCCTGCCGGCGATCCAGGACCCGATCTACGGCTTCGACGCGATCAACGTCGAGGCGCAGACCCAGGCGCAGACGAGCCTGCTGAACTGGACGCGGCGGATGATCGCGATCCGCAACAACAGCGTCGCCCTGGGGCGGGGCACGATCCAGTTCCTGTATCCCTCGAACCGCAAGGTCCTGGCCTGGATCCGCGAGCACGAGGACGAGCGGATCCTGTGCGTCGCCAACCTGTCGCGCGCGCCGCAGGCGGTGCAGCTCGACCTGTCGGAGCTGCGCACCGCGGTGCCGATCGAGCTGACCGGCGGCACCGAGTTCCCGCCGATCGGCGACCTGCCCTACCTGCTGACCCTGCCGTCCTACGGCTTCTACTGGTTCTCCCTGAGCGCGGCCCGCTCGGGCGCGATCGGCCCGCAGCAGGAGCAGCCCGAGCTGTTCACCCTGGTGCTGACCGGCGGCATCGAGAGCCTGATGTCGGGCCGCGAGCGCGTCGCCTTCGAGCGCACCGTGGTGCCGCCGTTCCTGTCGAGCCGGCGCTGGTTCGGCGCCAAGGGTTCACGGATCCGGTCCGTGAAGGTGATCGACTGCGCCGCCCTCAAGGACGGGAACGGCAGCGCGCGCTTCCTGCTGCCGCGGCTGCAGGTGCAGCTCGCCAACGGCGAGAGCCACGAATATTTCATGCCCGTGGGCGTCGAGGAGGGCCGGGAGGACGAGACGCTCCTGCCCTTCGCGGTGGCGCGGGTGCGCCGCGGCCCGCGGACCGGCCTGCTCTACGGGGCGGCCGGCTCCAACGACTTCGCCGCCTGCCTGATCGAGGACATGCGCCGGGGCACCGAATTGCCCACGGAGAGCGGGCGGCTGGTCTTTTCCACCACCTCGGCCTTCGATGCCGGCGTCACGGTCGACACCGCCGACATCCGCCGGCTCTCGGCCGAGCAGAGCAACACCTCGATCGCCATCGGCTCGAAAATGATGCTCAAGCTGCTGCGGCGCCTGCAGCCGGGCACGCATCCCGAGATCGAGGTCGGGCGCTTCCTCACCGAGACCGCGGGCTTCGCCAACACCCCGGCGCTGCTCGGCACCCTGGAGCACGTCGCCGAGGACGGCACGCGGACGGCCCTCGCGGTCCTGCAGAAATTCGTCCTCAACCAGGGCGACGCCTGGACCCTGATGCTCGAGGGCCTGCGCCGGGACTTCGAGACCGTGGTGCTCACCCCCGAGAGCGAGGCTGCCAGCCCCGAAGAGGCGTTCCAGGCCCATGGCCCCTGGGCGGACCTGCTCGGCCGGCGCACCGCCGAGATGCACGCCGCCTTCGCCATGGAGACGGACGACCCGGCCTTCGCGGCCGAGCCCTTCGCCGAGGACGACCTGGTGGTGCTCGCCCGGGATGCGCGCCACCAGGCCGAGCGGGCCTTCCGGGCGCTGAAAGGTCTCGCCGAGCGCGGCCTGGATACCGGCAAGCCCGCCTGCACGGCGCTGATGCAGCGGCGCGCCGAGGTCGAGGCGCTGATCGAACAGCTCAGCGCCGAGCCGCCGCGCGGGGCCCACAAGATCCGGATCCACGGCGACTATCACCTCGGTCAGGTGCTGGTCTCCGAGAGCGACCTGATCATCGTCGACTTCGAGGGCGAGCCCTCGCGTCCGGCCGACGAGCGGCGGGCGAAGTCGATGCCGCTGCGCGACGTCGCCGGCCTGATGCGCTCCTTCGCGTACGGGGCCGAGACGGTGGTCCGCGAGATCGCCATCCGGTTCGGTGATTCCGAGGAGCGGGCGCGGGACGCCGCCACGGCGTGGCGGGGCATGATCGAGGCGGCGTTCCTGGCCGGCTACGAGGCGGCCGTGGCGGGGACGCGGGCGGCCGTGACCGACCCGGACACGCGGGCGCGGCTGCTGCGCCTCTGCCTGCTGACCAAGGCGCTCTACGAAGTCGATTACGAGGCCAACAACCGGCCGGACTGGATCGAAATCCCCGCACGGGGGGTTCTCACCATTCTGGACACGGACGGACACGAGCCCGGGGAAACCGAATGACGGCGATCGACGAGACCTTCGCACCGCGGATCGACCCGGAAGCGGCGAGCGCGCGGAACGCGGATGTCCCGCATTCCGGGGCTGCCTCGGCGCCGCCGAGCGTCCATCCGGACGCGATCGCGGCGCTGATGAGCGCCAACCACGGCGACCCGTTCTCGGTGCTCGGCCCCCACCGGGTCGGCCCGGACTTCTGGGAGGTCCGGGCCGTCCTGCCCGAGGCCCGCGCCGCCGCCCTGGTGATGGGCGACCGCACCGTGCCGTTCGAGAAGCGGCACCCGGATGGGTTCTACGTCGCCCGGGTCGAGGGCGAGGGCCGGCCGCTCTACGAGATCGAGGTCGAGTTCTGGGACGGGACCAAGAAGCGGCGCTACGACCCCTACGGCTTCGGCTCCTCGATCGAGCAGTATGACGTCGCGACCCTGCGCGAGGTCGGCACCAACCTGGTCTACCGGATGCTCGGCGCCCAGTCGGGCCAGCTCGACGGCATCGACGGCTTCCGCTTCGCCGTGTGGGCGCCCAATGCCCGCAAGGTCAGCGTGGTCGGCGACTTCAACGACTGGGACGGACGGCGCCACCCGATGCGCCTGTGGCAGGATGGCGGGATCTGGGAATTGTTCGTGCCCGGCCTCAAGGCTGGCGCCTGCTACAAGTTCGAGATCCGCGGCCCCGACGGCGCCCTGATCCCGCTCAAGGCCGACCCGGTCGCCTTCGCGGCGCAGCACCCGCCGGAGACCGCCTCGATCACCCACGGGACGGGTGAGTTCGCCTGGCGCGATTCCGGCTGGATGAAGACCCGGGGCGCCAAGGATCCGCGCCACGCCGCGATCTCGATCTACGAAGTCCATCTCGGCTCCTGGGCGCGGGTGCCCGAGGAGGGCAACCGCTACCTCACCTACAAGGAGCTGGGCGAAAGGCTGATCCCCTACGTCAAGGATATGGGCTTCACCCATATCGAGATGCTGCCGATCACCGAGTTCCCGTTCGACGGGTCCTGGGGCTACCAGCCGGTCTCGCTGTTCGCGCCGACCAGCCGCTTCGGCACGCCCGAGGATTTCGCCGCCTTCGTGGACGCCGCCCACGAGGCCGGCATCGGCGTGATGCTCGACTGGGTGCCCGGCCACTTCCCGCTCGACGCGCACGGGCTCGGCCTGTTCGACGGCACGCATCTCTACGAGCATGCCGACCCGCGCCAGGGCTTCCACCAGGATTGGGGCACCTACATCTACAATTTCGGCCGGACCGAGGTCGCGACCTTCCTGGCCGCCAACGCCCGGTTCTGGCTGGAGCACTACCACCTCGACGGCCTGCGGGTGGATGCCGTGGCGTCGATGCTCTACCTCGACTATTCGCGCCGGCAGGGCGAGTGGATCCCGAACCGCTACGGCGGCAACGAGAACCTCGACGCCATCGACTTCCTGCGCAAGACCAACGAGGCGACCTACAGCCACGCCCCGGGCACGATCACGGTGGCCGAGGAATCGACCTCCTGGCCGGGGGTCTCGCACCCGACCTACACGGGCGGCCTTGGCTTCGGCTTCAAGTGGAACATGGGCTGGATGCACGACACGTTGAAATACGTGTCGGAGGATCCGATCCACCGCCGCTACCACCACCACAACCTGACCTTCGGGCTGCTCTACGCCTTCTCGGAGAATTTCATCCTTCCGCTCTCCCACGACGAGGTCGTGCACGGGAAGGGCTCGCTGCTCGGCAAGATGCCGGGCGACCGCTGGCAGAAATTCGCGAACCTGCGCGCCTATTTCGGCTTCATGTGGGGCCATCCCGGCAAGAAGCTGCTGTTCATGGGCGGCGAGTTCGGCCAGGAGCGGGAGTGGAACCACGACAACAGCCTGGACTGGCACCTGCTCGACGATCCCCTGCACAAGGGCGTCAAGGACGTGGTCCGGGACCTCAACCGGCTCTACGTCTCGACCCCGGCCCTCTACGCCCGGGACGTCGAGCATACTGGGTTCCAGTGGCTGGTAGCCGACGACCAGGACAACAGCGTCATCGCCTGGGCTCGCAAGGGCGCCAATCCCGGCGAGGTCGCGATCGTGGTGTCGAACTTCACCCCGATTCCCCGGGAGGGCTACCGCGTCGGCGTGCCGGAGGCGGGCTTCTACCGCGAGGCGTTCAACTCGGACGCGGCGGTCTATGGCGGCTCGAATCTCGGCAACAATGGCGGCCGCCACACCGACGGGGCGGCAAGCCACGGCCAGGCCCAGTCCCTGTCGCTGACCCTGCCGCCGCTCGCGACGATGATCTTCGTGCTGGAGCGATAGGGGCTCGTCCCCGAAGGTCACGGATCCGAAAGGTCCGTGACCTTTTGCGGGTCCAAGGCAGAGCCCTGGTATCGGGCTTCGCCCCGACACCCCGCCAAAGGGCTGAGCCCTTTGGAAACCCGGTCTTACGCCGCGCGCCAGCGCAGCGCCGGGCTGTTGCCCATGGCGCGGGCGTAGAGGCCGGCATAGCTGTCGGCGGCCTGGTCCCAGCCGAACCGGGCGGCCATGGCGCGCCGGCGCATGGCGTTGAGGCGCTTCTTCTGGCCGAACGCCTCGAAGGCCCGGCGGACCGCCGACCCGAACGCGGTGGCCGAAGCCTCCGCGAAGGTGAAGCCGGTCACCCCGTCCTCGACCGTGTCGGCCAGCCCCCCGGTGCGGTGCACGATCGGCAGGGAGCCGAAGCGCTGGGCGTACATCTGGGCGAGCCCGCACGGCTCGAACCGCGAGGGCATCAGCAGGAAGTCACTCCCGGCAAACATCCGCCTGGCCTGGGCTTCCTCGAATCCGACATGGACGCCGACCGCGTCGGGGTGGCGCTTGGACAGGCCGCGCAAAGCCTGCTCGAACCGGCCCTCGCCCTGGCCGATCACCACGAGCTGGCCGCCCTCGGCCACGATCGCCTCGGCCGCCTGCAGGCTGAGGTCGATGCCCTTCTGGTGCACCAGGCGCGAGACGATGGCGAAGAGCGGCCCGCGCGAGACCGCGAGCCCGAATTGCTGGCGCACCGCCTCGGCATTGGCGCGCTTGCCCTTCCAGTCGTCGACCTCGAACCGGGTGGCGAGGTGCTGGTCGGTGCTCGGGTCCCAGCTCTCGTCGATGCCGTTGAGGATGCCGGCGAGCCGGCCCTGGCCGGCGCGGGTGCGCAGCAGCCCGTCGAGCCCGCAGCCCATCTCCGGCGTCTGGATCTCGCGGGCATAGGTCTCGCTCACCGTGGTGACCTGCGAGGCGTAGAAGATGCCGGCCTTGAGGAAGGAGAGCTGGCCGTAGAACTCGGCGCCGTCGACCTGGAAGGCCGAATCCGGCACGCCGAGGCGGCCCAGGCTGTCGCGGGGGAAGAGGCCCTGATAGGCGAGGTTGTGGATGGTCAGCACGCTCGGGATGCGCCGGCCGCGCCAGGCCAGGTAGGCCGGGGCGAGCGCCGCCTGCCAATCGTTGAGGTGCAGCAGGTCGGCCGCCCAGTCGGAATCGGCGCCGGCGGCGATCTCCGCGGCCGCGAGGCTCAGGCGGGCGAAGCGCAGGTCGTTGTCGCCGAAATCGCCGTGGGCGTCGCCGTAGGGCGTGCCGTCGCGCTCGTAGAGCTCGGGCGCCAGCAGGACGTAGATGCGCAATCCGTCGGCGGCCTCGACCAGGCCGAGGTCGCAGGGCGGGACACCCGCGAAGCCCTCGAGCCGGGCGACCACCGGGATCTCCGGGAAGGCGGCCCGGACCTGGCGGTAGCCGGGGATCAGGACGCGGATGTCGTAATGCGGCACCAGGGCCCGGGGCAGGGCGGCCGAGACCTCGCCGAGGCCGCCGGTCTTCACGAAATCGGCCATCTCCGGGGTGGCGTAGAGGATGCGGCGGCGCAGCGAGGCCGGCCAGGCCGGGTTGGTGAACTGCGCTGCGGCACCGCCGCTCTCGCCGAAGGACTCGTCGGCGAGCGAACCACCGCGAAGCGCGTCGTGCATGGGCATTGATCCTGGCCGGGCGGGATGCCCCGGTCGGGCAGAGGATCGGGCAGACACGGCTGTCACGGCCTCAACCATGTCCAATGCTCCTCCGTCGCAACAGTTCCGCTGCGACGCACAAAATAGGCCAGGAACAGCCTTAAGCATCGGTTACAGATTCGGCCACGGCGCGATGACTGCGCTGCACTGCGACAAGAGATGGCAGGGGAGGGCCGGGCCCTCAGGCCCGGCGCAGGATCACCCCCTCGGCGGGTGCGAGGGCGAGGTTCGCCGAGATCCGCTCGCCCGCCCGGCCGGCGAGCGTCGAGAGAAGCACGCCCCAATCGCCCTCGGGCAGCGGCAGGTTCTGCGGGGCATCGCCGAAGTTCAGGATCACGCGCAGGCTCTCCCCGTCGGCGCTGCGCTCGTAGGCGAACACGTCTGCGGCCTCGATTGGCAGCCCCCGGTAATCGCCGACCGCGAGCGCCGCATGGTCGCGCCGCAGCGCCAGGAGCCGCCGGTGCAGGGTCAGCATCGAACCGGGGTCCGAGCGCTGGCTCTCGACGTTGCGGGTCGCCCAATCCTCGGAGAGGGGCAGCCACGGCTCCGCGGTGGAGAAGCCGGCCTGCGGAGACTCGTCCCACTGCATCGGCGTGCGCTCCGGGTCGCGGCCGTGGCCGGGCTCGTTGCGCTCCCAGGGGTCCTGGGCGCGCCCCGGGGGGATCGGGACGTGGCCGAGGCCGATCTCGTCGCCGTAATAGAGGGTCGGGGTGCCGCGTAAGGTGAGCAGCAGCATCGCGGCGATGCGCGCCTGGGCCTCGCCGACCCGGGCGGCAATCCGCGGCTGGTCGTGGTTGCCCAGCACCCAGTTCGGCCAGCCGCCCTCGGGCAACGCCGCCTCGTAATTGGCCACGAGGTCGGCGACCGCGTCGGCCCGCCACGGGGTCTGGATCAGCTGGAAGTTGAAGGGCAGGTCGGCGCCGGTGAGATCCGGGCCGTAATAGGCCACCAGCCGCTCGATCGGCAGGTAGATCTCCCCGATCAGCACCCGCTCGCCGTATTCGCGCAGCACCGCCCGCATCCCGGCGATCACGTCGAACACCTCCGGGCGGTCGGCGGAATAGACCTGGGTGAAGCGGTTGATCTCGGGCGTGCCCGGCGCGTAGTCGGGATTGGCCGGGTTGTCGCGGAATCCCGCATCCTTCATCAGGTGCCAGATCACGTCGACCCGGAACCCGTCGACGCCGCGCTCCAGCCAGAAGCGCAGGGCGTCGTGCATCGCGGCCCGCACGGCGGGGTTGCGCCAGTTCAGGTCCGGCTGCTCGGCCAGGAAGGCGTGGTAATAGTACTGGCCGGTGGCCGCATCGAGCGTCCAGGCCGGGCCGCCGAAATTCGACACCCAGTTGTTCGGCGGACCGCCCCCCGGGGCCGGGTCGCGCCAGATGTACCAGTCCCGCTTCGGGCTCGACCGCGACGACCGGCTCTCCGCGAACCACGGATGCGCGATCGAGGAATGGTTGGGCACGAAGTCGAGGATCACCTTGAGCTTGCGCCGATGGGCCTCGGCGATCAGCGCGTCGAACTCGGCCAGCGTACCGAATAACGGGTCGATGCCGCAGTAATCGGCCACGTCGTAGCCGAAATCCGCCATGGGCGAGGGGTAGACCGGCGAGATCCACACGGCGTCGACCCCGAGCCAGGCGAGGTAGTCCAGCCGTGCCGTGATGCCCGGCAGGTCGCCGACCCCGTCGCCGTTCGTGTCCTGGAACGAGCGGGGATAGACCTGGTAGACGGTCCCACGCTTCCACCAGACGGTCTCGGTCATGCTGCCCCTCGCGAATCCCCGGGTGCAGGGTTAACCGCTGAGCCGCGCGCTGGCGACGGCTCAGATGCGCGCGATGCGGGCTGGCCGGGCCGGCCGTTGTGTCTAGAATGTCACGTAGTCGCGCCATATCTCTGGCTGCGTAGTCGCGCAGCCCGGTCGGGGCGGCGCTGCCACGACTTCGCCCGGAAGCCGGCCGCACAGTCGCGGCTTCGGGGCTCGGATGTCCGCCCGTTCACGCGGTGGCAATCCATCAAAAGAGATAATCCGCCCACGATACCCCTGGCGCTAGCATCCGGGGAGCCGACTTTGGGGGACCTGCACGTGCTGAACGACGTTCTCACTCCGCCCGCCCCGCGGGACGCCTCGCGCGACGACAGCGCTTCCCAGATCCCGGCGCCCGCCGCCTGGACCGCGCCGCTCCTGTCCCAGACCGGCGATTCCGTGGTCGACCTGCGGGAATCGATCCGCGCCAAGCTCAGCTTCGCGCTGGGCCGGACGCCCGAGAACGCCCGTCCGCGCGACTGGTTCGCCGCGACCGCGCTGGCCCTGCGCGAGCGGATCGTAGCGGCCTGCATGGCCTCCGAGAAGGCCGTGCCGAACAAGCGGGTCTACTACCTCTCGCTTGAATTCCTGATCGGCCGGCTGATGTCGGACGCGATGAACAACCTCGGCCTCACCGAGGCGACCCGGGCGGCGCTCCGGGAGCTCGGGGTCGATCTCGACGCCGTGCAGGATGCCGAGCCCGACGCGGCGCTCGGCAATGGCGGGCTCGGGCGGCTCGCCGCCTGCTTCATGGACAGCATGGCCAGCATCGGCATCCCGGCGATCGGCTACGGCATCCGATACGACCACGGCCTGTTCCGCCAATCCTTCGAGGACGGCTGGCAGCGCGAGGCGCCGGAGACCTGGCTCGCGGAGGGCAACCCCTGGGAGTTCGTCCGGCCCGACGCGACCTACACGATCGGCTTCGGCGGCACCGTCACCCTGTCCTCGCCCGGCGAGGGCGTGATCCGCCGCCACTGGCAGCCGGCCGAGACCGTGCAGGCGGTCGCCCACGACATCCCGGTGGTCGGCTGGCGCGGGCGCCACGTCAACCGGCTGCGCCTGTGGAAGGCGGAGGCCGGCGAGCCGGTCGACCTCGCCCGCTTCAACGGCGGCGACCATGTCGGCGCGGTCGCGGCGCGCATGCGCGCCGAGGCGATCTCGCGGGTGCTCTATCCGAGCGATTCCTCGGCCGACGGCCAGGAGCTGCGCCTGCGCCAGGAATACTTCTTCACCTCGGCCTCGCTCCAGGACCTCATCGCCCGTCACGTCACGGAGCGCGGCGACGTGCGGTCCCTGCCGGACCACGCCGCGATCCAGCTCAACGACACCCACCCGGCCATCGCGGTGCCGGAGCTGATGCGCATCCTGATGGAGGACCACGACCTCTCCTGGGAGGATGCGTGGCACGTCACCACCAACACGCTGAACTACACCAACCACACCCTGCTGCCCGAGGCGCTGGAGACCTGGCCGGTGGAGCTGATGGAGCGGCTGCTGCCGCGCCACATGCAGATCATCTACCTGATCAACTGGATGCATCTCGAGGAGCAGGCCAAGCACGGCCGCCAGGACGCCGCCCACCAGGACGCCGCCTACCTGGCCTCGATCTCGCTGATCGACGAGGCCCATGGCCGCCGGGTGCGGATGGGGCACCTCGCCTTCCACGGCTCCCACCGGGTCAACGGCGTCTCGGCGCTGCACACCGACCTGATGCGGTCCACGGTGTTCGCGCCGCTGCACGCCCTGGATCCGGACAAGATCGTCAACAAGACCAACGGCATCACCTTCCGGCGCTGGCTCCACAACGCCAATCCGGGCCTCACCCGGCTCGCCGTGGAGACGGCGGGCGCGGGCGTTCTCGACGATCCCGAGCTGCTCCGGGGCCTCGAGGCCCATGCCGAGGATGCCGCCTTCGTGGCGCGCTACGCCGCCGTGCGCCGGCAGCGCAAGGAGGCACTCGCCAAGCTCGTGGCCGAGCGCACCGGCACCGACATCGACCCGGACGCGCTGTTCGACGTCCAGGTCAAGCGCATCCACGAATACAAGCGCCAGCTGCTCAACGTCGTCGAGACGGTGGCGCTCTACCAGGCGATCAAAGCCGAGCCGCATCGGGACTGGACGCCCCGGGTGAAGATCTTCGCCGGCAAGGCGGCGCCGAGCTACGTGCGGGCCAAGCTGATCATCAAGCTCGCCTGCGACGTGGCCAAGGCGGTGAACGACGATCCGGACGTCGCCGGCCGGCTGAAGGTGGTGTTCCTGCCGAACTACTCGGTGAGCTTGGCCGAGACGATCATCCCGGCCGCCGACCTGTCGGAGCAGATCTCCACCGCCGGCATGGAGGCGTCCGGCACCGGCAACATGAAGTTCGCCCTCAACGGCGCGCTCACGGTCGGCACGCTGGACGGGGCCAATATCGAGATCCGCGATCATGTCGGGGCGGACAACATCTTCATCTTCGGCCTCGACGCCGCCGGGGTGCAGGCGCGCGAGGCCGAGCCGGGCTACGCCGCGGCGGCGATCCAGGCCTCGCCGCGGCTGGCGGCCGCCCTCGACATGATCGCCTCCGGGCGGTTCTCGCCGGAGGAGCCGGGTCGGTTCCGGCCGCTCACCGACGACCTGCGCCAGCGCGACCAGTACCTGCTCACCGCCGATTTCGACGATTACTGGCGGGTGCAGCGCTCCATCGACGCCGCCTGGCGCGACCCGCGCGGCTGGTGGGCCAAGGCGATCCGCAACACCGCCCGGATGGCGTGGTTCTCGTCCGACCGGTCGATGCGCGAATACGCCGAAGAGATCTGGCGCGTCCGCCTGGGCTGACGTCCCGGCCTTATCAGGCTTCGCCCGAAGTCGGAGCCCTGCCCCGACACCCCGCCGAGGGGCCTCAGGCCCTTCGGAAACCCTTCAGCCGGCGCCAGAGCCGGTGGCGGAGCAGCACGACGCGCTCGGCGAGCCCGAGCCGGCGCCGGACGAAGACGTGCGACACCCGCCCGAGCCGCGTCCCCCGGTCGGGCTCGCCCTTGCGCAGCGCGATGTCCGGCAGCGCGGCCTCCTGCGTGATCGTCAGGGACCGCGCGGCCGGGAACACGGCGCTGCGGTAGACCGAGCGCGTGTAATACGAGACTTCGTCGTAGGCGGTGATCGCGCGGATCCGCCCGCGCGCCGGATCCCGGATCGTCAGCGTGCCCGCCCGCGGCCCGTAGGTCACGAGCAGGCCGATCACGTGGCGCGGGCGCCCGAGCGGGATCTCGGCGCTCGCGCCCTCGGGAATCTCCAGGAAGTGCAGCGGGATGCCGTTGCGGCGCAGGTCGAACCCGCATTCCAGGCCGGGGAGGGTGCGCAGGGGCAGCGAGTCGAACCGGACCGGCAAGCCCCGGAACCGGTCGAGATAGGCGCGGCCCGGAGGCGGCGCCCGCATCAGGGCGTAGACCAGGGTGCCGTAGAGTTCGGCCCCGGCCGGGGCGACATGGGTCCCGTCCTTCAGCAGGTAGGTGATGTCGCCCGCCCCCGCTTCGGCCACCGGGGCGGCGATGTCGAGATACGGGATGCCGTAGAGGGCGCGGTACTCGCCAAGCAGGCCGGCAACGGGCTCGGCCGCGTAATCGACCCCGCCCTGGTGGAGGTTGAGGAAGGCCACCGGCAGGTTCCGGCGCGCCGTCGCCGCCAGGATGTCGTCCAGATAGGCCCGCATCGTCGCGCCGTCGAAGTAGCGGACGTTGCCGGTGAACAGCTCCAGCAGGACGTGGTCGCAGGGACAAGCGTCGAGGATCTCGTCGATCAGGCAGGCGATCGCGGGTAGGGAATGGCCGCCCCAGCCGCTGCGCAGGAAGGTGACCGGCCGCCCCTCGGCCACGGCGAGGGCGTTGGCCCGCTCGACATAGCCCGGCAGCTCCGTGACGCTGTAGCCGAGGCAGAGCACGCGGAGCATCGGGGAATCCGCTCGGCCGGGCGCCGGGACCGCGGGGTTCAGTCGAGCACGATCGGGTAGCAGCGCGCGCCCACGGAGGCGGCGAGCACCTGCACGGCGCCGACCGTGGCGATGTCGCCGGCCACATGGACGACGTCGGTGGCGCGCAGGCTCGGCAGGTGGGCGGTGAGCGGCCCGGAACGCACATCCGGCGGACGCTGGCGGCCGCGATCGGCGCAGAGCACGATCCGGCCGACGCCGGTGCAGCGCAGCCAGTCCAGGCTCTCGCGCATGTAGAGGTCGAGGGCGTCGCGGGCGCCCACCGCCAGCGCCATCTCGCGGGCGGGCTCGATGTAGCGGGCTGCCCGGGCGATCGCCCAGATCGGGCCGAAGCCGGCCCCGGCCGCCACCAGCACGAGGCGCCCGCCGCCGGGCCGGTACTGGCCGCGGCCGACGGGGCCCTTCAGGCGCACCGGCTGGTCGAGGCGGATCGCGTCGACCGGGCCGCCCTCGGGATCGCGGGGGATGTGGAACACCGCCTCGTTGATCTCGGCCGAGCCGTCGATCCGCAGGGTCGGGGACAGGGTCAGGGCGGGCAGGCCCGCGAAGGTGACGAGGGCCTGGTGGCCCGGTTCGAGGTTCGGGCGCCGGGTCAGGGTGGCCACCACCTCGACGATGCCGGGGCAAAGCCGGCGGATCTCCGAGACGGTGCCCTTGCGGATCGCCACCGGCGGGGGCGGAGCCTCCTCCTGGCCCTGAATCGGGGCGCCGGGCAGGCTCGGCCGCAGGGCTTCGGCCCGGGCGCGACGGGCCGGCGGGCGGCGGCTCGACGGCGCGGCGCTGCCCTGTCCGGCGAGCTGGTTGGCGAGCTGCGCCTGGACGGGCGCGATCATGCCTTCGGCGAGCGCCGCCTCGAGGGGCGTGTCGCCGGTCGAGACGCGCACCGACCGGCCGTTGACGACGAGCGAGCAGCGCGCGCCCATGGCCGTACCCCGCTTGGTCTGGAGAGGGATCACCGGGCGCGGATCAGGAGCGTGTCGACCAGGGACGCCCAGCGCTCGCGGGTCGCCCGGACGTCGTCGCTCGCCGCGGACTCGGTCAGGAGCTGGCGCTGCGCCCGCAAGGCCTCGACCTCCTGCCGCTGGGCCCGGAGCACCGCCTTCATCACCTGCAGCTCGGTCTCGAGCCGGGCGATCTCGTCGGCCTCGTCCGATTCCGCGATCAGGTCGTCCTGGGGAACGCTGGGACCGCGGGCCTCCTGGCCGGGCAGGGGCAGCCGGGTGCGGGCCTGCTGCTCCAGCCGGACCGGCCGGGCGATCAGACGACGCACGAGATCCGAGCTGCCCGCCTGCTGGTAACGCCTCGCCGCCTCGGCCATCCGCCCATCCCCTTCACGGGCGCCGGAGGGCCCGCCTGTCAACAGGAGCTTGCGCGGACATGGTTAAGGGGGACTTAAACTGATCGGCGGCATCCGGGGGTGTTCAGGCGAAAAGCCTCACGGGGCTCAAGGCCATGCCCGGGATCCTCACATGCGATCGGCGCATGATTCCGCGGTCGGCCGCGCGTCGCACCGTGCTTACGTGTTTCGTTGATTTCGAATATTGCGTTTGGACCTGAAATTCTCCTGGTCGGACACGCGACCGACCGGTGCGGAGGGCCCTATGACGGTCACGACCGAGAGGCGGGATAGGCAGTCGTGCATGGACAACGTGCCTTTCGTGGCAAGCGACGAGGAGGCTCTCATCGCGCGCGAGGCCGTGGCCCGCTTGAGACCGATCGCCGAGGGCAATCAGGATGTCCGCCTGCGCGTGATGGAATCGGTTGATGTCGTCGTGCCGGTGCCCGCCCGCGCGCTTCGGCTGATCGTCGACGTGCTGGCCTGTATGGGCGATCAGAGGGCCGTGTCACTCATCCCCCTGGACGCCGAGCTGACGACCCAGCAGGCCGCGGACCTACTCAACGTCTCCCGGCCCCATCTCGTCGGCCTGCTGGAGCGCGGCGAGCTGCCGTTCCGCCGCGTTGGAGCGCATAGGCGCGTGCGAGCCGCCGACCTGATCGCGTTCAAGCGCAAGGACGAGGCGCAGCGCAAGGACGCCCTCGATCGCATGGCCGCCCTGACCCAGGACCTCGGCCTCGACTGATCATGCGGTCCACATTCACCGCCTTCTTCGACGCGAACGTGTTCTTCGGAGCCCGCCTTCGCAGCCTCGTGATGGAGGTGGCACAGAGCGGGGTTTTTCGGGCGCGCTGGAGCGCGGATGTCCATGATGAATGGATCCGGTCGGTGCTCGGCAGGCGCGCCGACCTCCGACGCGAGCAGATCGAGCCGATCCGGTCGATGATGGAGGTCCCGGATGCCCTGGTCTCGGGATATGCCGGCCTGATCCCAGCGCTGACGCTGCCCGATCCCGACGACCGCCACATCCTGGCCGCCGCCATCGTCGGCCGGGCCGACGTGATCGTGACCTTCAACGAGAAGGATTTTCCGGCCGAAGCCCTGGCGCCCTACGGGATCCACACGCGCCATCCGGACGCGTTCTTCAGCGAGGCCGAGGGGGTCGAGCCGGACATGCTGACCGATGCGGCCGCCCGCGACCTCGCCCACTACAAGCGGCCGCCCCTGACGCCCAGGCAGTACACGGATGACCTGCGCGGGGCGGGCGTCCCCCAGCTTGCAGACTATCTCTGGCGCATGCGCGTCCTGCTCGACGATCAGCCCGAGCCGTAGGTGGCGCGCTCCTTACGCGGCCTCCGCCGCCGCCCCCTTCATCAACCCGGCCACCAGCGTGTAGGTTTCGGCCCAGGCGTCGCGGACCTCGGGGGTGAAGTCGGGGCCGAGGCCCTGTTCCAGGGTCCAGAGCAGCGCGGCGCCGACCGGGGCGTAATGGGCGGCCTGCGTGCCGTAGGCCACGTGCTTGCGCCCCAGCTCCTGGATCGCTGGGGCCACGGTCTCCGGGTGGCCGAGATTGGCCACGGCCAGGCCCAGCATGGCCATCAGTTTCTTTTTCTGCTCGGCCATGTCGTCGGGGAAGAGCGGGCGGACCTCCGGGGCGATCTCGAACAGGCGCCCGTAGAACAGGTCGGCCGCCGTCCCGGCGATCGGCCGCACCTTCGCGAAACTGTCCTGGACGAGCCGGACCTGATCGGGCGTCATCGCATCCCCTGCCGAAAGACCTGTCCCCCGGCGGGGTTATAGCCCGGCTCGGGCCGGGTGAAACCTGTATCAGGCGGCTTCGGGCGCGGCGCCGACGATCTGGCGGGCCTGGAGCATGGTCATCGGCTCGCCGAAGGCGGGGCCGAGGGCGTATTCGCAGCCGAGGCCGGCCAGCGCCTGGGCGTCGCTCTCGGATTCGCAGCCCTCCGCCACGATGGCGAGGTTCAACTCGCTCGCCATCCGGACGATCGAGCGCAGGATCGCGGTCTGGCCGGTGCCGATCTGGCGCACGAAGGTCGCGTCGACCTTGATCGTGTCGAACGGGAAGCGCTGGAGGTAGGACAGGGCCGAGTAGCCGGTGCCGAAATCCGACAGGCACAGGCCGGCCCCGAGGTCGTGGATCCGGGCCAGCATCTGGGCGGCGTATTCCGGGTTCTCCATCACCAGGCTCTCGCTGAATTCCAGCTTGAGCGAGCCGGGCAGGGCCCCGGAGCGGGCCAGCACGGTCTTCACGTCGTGCAGCAGGTCGTGGCGCAGGAGCTGACGCGAGGACAGGTTGCAGGCCGCGAAGATCGGCGGCTCGACCTCGAGGGAGCGCTGCCAGGCGGCGAGTTCCAGGGCGGTGCGCTCCAGGGCGAAGATGCCGAGATTGACCACGAAGCCGCTCTCCTCGGCGAGCGGCATGAAGGTCGAGGCCGGGATCCGACCGAGCTTCGGATGGTCCCAGCGCAAAACGGTCTCGAACCCTGCCACGGTGCGGTCCTCGAGGCGGACCACCGGCAGGAACAGCACCCGGAGTTCGTTGCGCTCGATCGCCTTGCGTAGGTCGCTCTCCAGCATCAGCCGGTCGGAGCGGTCGGTGCGCATATGGGCGCGGAACACCTCGATGCGGTCGCCACCGTTGCGCTTGGCCTGGATCATGGCGATCTCGGCGCTCTTGAACACCTCGTCGCGCTTCAGGTTGGCGCCGGCCTCGTAGAGGGCGAGCCCGATCGAGACGGTGAGGAAGATCTCCCGGTCGGCATAGGTGATCGGCGTGGCGATGGCGCGCCGGATCATCTCGGCAAAGGCCAGGATCCGGTCGGGGTCGCGCTCGGACAGCAGGATCACGGCGAACTCGTCGCTGGAGATCCGGGCCAGGCTGTCCTGCGGCCGCAGCAGGCGGCCGAGCCGGCGGGACAGGGTCAGCAGGATCGAGTCGCCCGCCGACAGGCCGATGGCGTCGTTGATGCCCTTGAACCGGTCGACATCGAGCACGATCACGGTGGGCCGGAGGCGCTGGTCCTGGCCCGCGAAGGCCAGAGCCGCGTCGAGGCGGTCCCCGAACAGCTCGCGGTTGGGCAGGCCGGTCAGGCTGTCATGCACGGCGTCGTGGAGCAGGCGCTCCTCGGCGGTCTTGATCTCGGTGACGTCCGCGATGGTGCCGACCACGCGGATCACCTCGCCGTCGGCGCCGATCACCGGCCGGGCCTTCAGCCGGTACCAGAAATAGGTGCCGGCGGCCGAGCGCAGGCGGAAATCGTGGACGATGCGCCCGCGCCGCTCCTCGATCACCGTGTCGAGGGCCGCCGAGTAGCGCTCCACGTCGAACGGGTGGAGCGTGCCGAGCCAGTTCGTCGCCGGGCCCTCCAGGGTGCCCCGGGGCAGGCCGAGCTGCGCCTCGATCTCGGGGCCGGCGAAGACCCGGTCGGCGGGCACGTCCCAATCGAACACCACGTCGCCCGCGCCGGTGAGCGCCAGGGCCCGCCGCTCGGTGTCCGAGACCAGGGCGTGGCTGAGGCCGCCGCCCGCGAAGGCGTGCTGGAGCACCGTGAAGCCGATCAGCATCACGATCAGCACGAGGCCGCCGATCAGGGCCGGCTGTACCAGGTCGCTGCCGATCTGGCCGGTGACCGCGAAGCCCGCCGCCGTCACCCAGACCACCAGGAGCAGCCAGGTCGGCACCAGCAGGATGGCGCGGTCGTAGCCGTTATGGGCGGCGAGGTAGACGATCAAGAGCAGGCCGATCCCCGCCACGGCCGCGATGGAGATGCGCGCCACCCCGGCTGCCACCG
>NZ_LHCD01000033.1:0-67011 GCF_001262595.1 Methylobacterium sp. ARG-1 | reverse complement strand
GGTTCTCGCCGATGTCGCGATAGGTGCGCAGCGCGATGTCCTTCCAGCCCTTGGCGGGGATCTCGGCCGGATGGCTGGCGCCCCGGCCGCGATCCGCCTCGGTCCGGGCCACCGCCTCGGCCTCGCGGCCCTCGTGCGTGGGCGACGGCTTGCGCGCCGACGAGCCCGCGAAGCTGGATTGCGCCCCCGGATCCGCCCGCCGTCCGGTCGGCGCGGCTGCCCGGCGCGGGAACGCGACCAGGCCGACGAGCGCGGTGGCGAGGGCCAGGGTCCAGACCGTCGAAGCCTGCCCCCCGGAGTCGCGGGCCGCGTTGCGGTCTGGATCGGGAGAAGCCATCGGTACGCCTCGACACGGGTTCGCGAAAAACGTCTTCGAACCGGCCCCCGACGGGTTGCCGATCCGACAGGCAACGCCGCGACGCGCAGACCGGTTCGCGGCCCGGGTGCAATCCGCTGCGGTTCCGGCGCCCGGTGCCGCGGATTGCTTGTATTGGGCCGGTTTCATCTTCGGCGCGGCCTGTTCTAACCCATGTTGGGGCGTAGGCCGCTTGGGCGCGCCACAAGCGTTCTCGACGGGCGCGACCAGCCCGTTCGGCGACGCCCGGACCTTATGCCCGACATCGAAGGCCGCACCCTGCTCGATCCGTCCCACGATATCCGGCACGGCCTGCCGGAAGCGATCCGCACGCACCTCGGAACGCTGCTCGGCCTTACCTACGATCAGGTCGGCCCGGCCCCGGGGGCCACATCGGATCGCTTCGCCGACCTGCTGGCGCGCCTGGACGCCGCGCTCACCCGCGGCGACGACGCGCGCGACGCGGCGTTCCGCGCCGGCCTGCTGAAGGTGGTGCCGGCCCTGCACCGCTTCGCGGTGTCGCTGACCCGCGACCCGGCCGCGGCGGACGACCTCGTTCAGGACACGCTGCTGCGCGGCTGGCGCGGGCGCGCCGGCTTCACCCCCGGGTCGAACCTGGAAGCGTGGCTGTTCACGATCCTGCGCAACGTGTTCTACAGCCAGCACCGCAAGCACGGCCGCGAGATTCCTGATACCGACGGCAGCTATGCCGAACGGCTGACCAGCGTGCCGGAGCAGGGCGGCCATCTCGATCTGCAGGACGTGCGCGCCGCCCTCGACCGGCTCGCGCCGGTGATGCGCGAGGCGCTGGTCCTCGTGGCGATCGAGAACCTCAGCTACGAGGAGGCCGCCGCCGTCATGAAGTGCCAGATCGGCACCGTGAAAAGCCGCGTCTGGCGCGCCCGGGAGCAGCTCGCCCGGATGCTCGGCTATACCGGGGCCGAGATCGGCAGCGACGGGGTGATGCTGTCGGTGACCGGCACCTCCGCCTGACGGAGGCCGGAGGATTTCCACCGCCGAATACCCCTATCTCCTGCGCTTCCCTCTGTATTCGCCAACAAATTTGACTTAAGTGAAGGCGCCCGGGCTGATTCCTGGGCGACATAGGGCGAGTTGGGTCGATCCGTCGTCCTGGCTCAGCTCCCGTCGGTGTGACATCCCCCCGATCCACCGACGGGAGCCCCTTCCGGGGCGCGCCCGTCAGCGCGCGGTGTCGTCGCCCCGGTCCGCGTCAAGCTGCTGCAGCAGCTCCGCCAATCTTGGATCCAGCGCCTCGTCGATCACCGGATCATAGAGCGCCTGCAGCTGGCGGCCGAGCCGCATCCGCGTCTGCGCGTCGAGGACCGGAGCGCCGGCGGCGATCGGGAAGACCCGCAGGGGGGTGGAGGCGGTCCCGGGCGCGGATCTCGGGGCGGCGCGCTGATGATCGGGTTGTGGCATGCTGCCTACATCGGCCCGGAGGGGCGCGACGGCAACCACCCAGCGCCAGGAAGTCTCAGGCCTCGCCCGATTCTACGCATCGTCCTCGGGCGCGAACACCTCGCCCTGCTCGGCCAGCATGGTGTCGGCCTCGTCGCGGGCCAGCACCTCCGGATCGGCCCGGCCGAGCGCCCGGGCCAGCGCCCGCTCCCAATCCGGCGGCAGCGGACGGCCCTCGGCGGCCAGGATCGCGGCGGTCCGGTCGCGCAGCCGCGCCCAGGCCTCCGCATCCAGGCCAGCGACCGCGCTGCCGAGGCTGAGCTCGGCTGCGGCGCGCGCGGCGGCGTTCGTGGCGGCGTCGGCCCAGGTGGGCGGGGCCGGGGTGTTTGTCGCGGCGGGTTCGGTCGTGACGGGTTCGGTCGTGACGGGTTCGGTCATGGCGGCCTCGCGCGGGGACTCGGGTCCGCCATCCGACATAGGGCTCGCGCGCCGGAGGTCAGCGCAGCCCGTGACGGGCGATCTCCTCCGGCACCAGCTCGGCCGCGTCCTGGCGCGCCAGGATGGCGTCGAGGCCGACCGGGCGGTCGTCCCAGGCGTCGACGCCGACATCGCAGGAGCGGCTGGTATCGGGCAGCCAGCCATGGCTGTGCCCGTAGAGATGGCGGGTCTCCCGCCACAGGCCGGGCCAGGCCCGGTGCGCGTAGTGCGACAGGAACAGGCGGTGCTCCCGGCCCTGCGCGTCCGGAGCCGAGATCCGGGCGCTGTCGACGGGCGGCTCCGCCCAGGGCAGGTCGAGGACGCGGTTCGAATCGTGGTTGCCGCGAACCAGGCGCTTGATGCCGTTGAGCTCGGCAAACAGCTCCGCGCAGCGGGCGCGGCTCGCCCCCGCGGCGAAGTCGCCGAGATGCCAGACCGCGTCGTCCGGCCCGACCACGGCGTTCCAGCCGGCGACCAGGGCGGCGTCATGCGCCTCGAGGCTGCCGTAGCGCGCCTGACGGTGGCGGAGGATGTGCGAGTCGCCGAAATGCGTGTCCGCGGTGAAGAAGATCGCCATGCCGTGAGATGTCGCCGTTCAAGCCCGTCACCGCATCCGGCGCCGAGGCGAGGTGGATCGGGGCCGGCGCCGAGCAAGCCCGGCGCGGCATCGTGCCCGCAACCGGCGGGGATCGCGACCGGCGCACCCGCGGGGCCCCGAGGCCGCACCCGATTGCCCCGCGCGCGACCGGGCCTCTATCTTCGTCGCGATGCTCGATCCCACAGCCTACGCGCACCTTCTGGACGCCGCCCGCGCGCATCCGCCCCTGGAGGCTGCGATCCGGCAGCTCGGCCCGCTCCGGATCGATCCGCCGCCGCAGGCCTGTCTGGCCGACCGGCTGTTCGTCGAGGTCGTGAACCAGCAGCTCTCCACCCGGGCCGCGGCGGCGATCTGGGCCCGGATCGAGGCCGCCGCGGCGGCGGCCGGTTCGAGCCCGCGCGGGCTGTTCGAGACCGGCGACCCGGCGCTGCTGCGGGCCTGCGGCATCTCGGGCAACAAGGTCCGCGCCCTCCAGGCGATCGTCGCCGCCGAGGCGGCGGGCCTGCTCGGCCCCGACCTCGCCCAGCTGCCGCATGCGGAGCGCGCCGCGATCCTGTGCGGCATCCGGGGCGTCGGCCCCTGGACCGCCGACATGGTCGGCATCTTCCATTTCCACGACCCGGACATCTGGCCCGAGGGCGACGTGGCGGCGGTGGGCTGCCTGCGCCGGCTCACCGGCGGCACCGACACGCGCAGCCTGGCGGCCCCCTTCGCGCCCTACCGCTCGATCCTCGCCCGCTACCTGTGGCGCATCAAGGACGCTGCCCCGGCCGAGCCCCCGACCCGCCGCGCACCCCGCCCCCGGCGCCCCCGCGCCGCGACGAAATCCGGGTGACGGCCGCCCCCCGATCGGCTATCCGTTCCGCGGGCGCAGGGCCTGTAGCTCAATGGTTAGAGCCGACCGCTCATAACGGTCTGGTTGCAGGTTCGAGTCCTGCCGGGCCCACCATTCGTTTTGCAGGGTGCTGGTTTCGCTCGGGCATTTCGGCCTGACCCCGCACCCGACGCGCGTCGCCTCGCACGGCGTCAGCCCAGCCTCCCGAAGCCGCGGGCCGGATCATCTGCGACGCTGAGACCGCCTCCGCCCGGGGGCGATCACGGGGCTGGGACGTTTCCCCGAAGCCCGCACCGCGTTCCGGTCGTGCCCCGCCTCTTCCATCGTGCCAGAGGCACGGGGACCGGCCCTGCAAACCCTGAGCGCTGATCCGATGAGTTCCGACCTGACCGTCTACTACGATGGCGGCTGCCCGCTCTGCCGGGCCGAGATCGGCCACTATCGCCAATGCCGCGGGGCCGAGCGGATCGCCTTCGTCGATGTCGGGCGCACCGCGCCGGAGGTCGGTCTCGGTCCGGATCTCGACCGGGCCGACGCGCTGCGACGCTTCCACGTGCGGGGCGCCGACGGCCAGCTCGTGTCGGGTGCCGCAGCGTTCGCCCGTCTGTGGCGTATCCTGCCGCATTGGCGCTGGCTCGGCCGCCTCCTCGACCTGCGCGTCTTCGGGCTGCGGCCTCTCCTGCCACTGGCCGAGGCGGCCTATCGGCTGTCGCTGCCCTTACGGCCACGCCTGGCACGGCTGATCGCTCGCCGGCACCGCTGAGTCGGCAACCTCTACCAACGTCTGAGAAGAATCGCACCGAGGACACGTCTTGGATCACCAGGTGCCTGCGCCTGATGTCCCGTGACCTGTCGCTGCGGTTCGTTGTGTATGAACAGGCTCAGCGCTGGCAGAGGCCGGCTGCTTCCGGCACCCGGCCGGGGATCTGCGCCGTGGTACCGCGCCTGGCTCCGGACAGCCCGGCCCAGCCAGCAGCGGCCATGCTCGACAGCCGGGCCGTGCGTTCCCCGCCCGGGAGTGGCGAGCGGGCCGGTTATGACCGAGCCAGACGCAGGCAGGGCTCCAAGCCGCACATCGCGGTGGACATACTCGGCGGCCTCTCAGCGCCTGTTTGAGCGCCTCTGGCAGCCGTCCCCATCTGTCTCGTGTGACAACACAACTTCCGCCTGGCGGGGCGGAGTGGAGAGCAGATGTGGGCGGACCGACATCGGACGCGTCATGAGACACGCCTGAGAGACATGGTGCTCCAGGCGAGCCTAGACGAGGTGGCCCGCGTCCTGGAGCGTGCCGATCCGCCAAGCAGTCCCGATGCAACTCCGGCGCGCCAGGTTCTGGCGGGGATCGCTTGGCACCTGCGGGCGGGCGGCGGGTGGCGGGCTCTGCCGACCAGCTTTCCGCCCTGGCGCACGGTCTACGGGTGGTTCCGGCGCTAGATCGACAAGGGTCTGTTTGCGGCGCTGATGCGCTCTCTGGCTCGCCGCCAGCGACGGCGCTGCGGACGTCGAACGGGGCCACGGCTGGCGATTGTCGATACGCATCCTTCGACAAGCTCAGGATGAGGGCGTCACGTGCATCGGCGTGCGCGGGCCACGCGGGCCGCGCGGCTACGATGGAGCCAAGAAGCTGGTCGGGCGCAAGCGCGTGGCCTTGGTCGATGCCGAGGACCACGTCCTGGCGCTGGTCGTCGTACCGGCCAATGTACAGGATCGCGACACGCTGCCGGCGCTAAATGACGGCAAGGAGCAGTGGCCCAGCCTGCGCTTGGCCATCTTCGACGGCGCCTTCATGGCCGAGCGCTGCCAAGACTGGTGCAGCATCCACGGCATGCATCACCGCGTCGTCGAGAAGCAGCCGAACCAGAAGGGCTTTGTCGTGCTGGAGCGGCGTTGGGTCGTGGAACGGACCTTCGGCTGGCTCAGCCACTGGGGCGGTCCACTGCGCGAGCGGGCCGGCCGCCTCGATGTCGCCACGGGTCGTCTCGCCTGCGTTGCCAGCCTCATGGCCGCCAACGCCCTCAACAATCCGCATTAGGATGACGCCCTCAAACAGGCTCTCAGCGCCGCAGGTCACGCCGGCCGGCCCAGCCGATCGGGCAGAGGCGAGATCGCATTCGTGGATGAGAGCTACACCGGCGGAAAGCCGGCCGCGGCAGTGCGCGAAGATGGATCGAACTGAGAGTGGTGAAACCGCTTGAGGCCGAGCGCGGACCACATCCTGCGTGAGTTGAGGGACGCGCTGCTACCCCATCGCTGAGGAGGCGATCCTTCTCCAAGTTCAGGATGGAGGCTCTTTGCCTGGACTACCCGCAACCACAGGCTAGACAGAGACGACAAACCCCTCCGCCGGTACTGTGACCGACTCGCACATCGCCGTCTTCGTCTGCGCCCTGCTCAAGCAGGCCGTTCGACGGATTACAAGTTCCTAACAATCTTTAGTCAGACCCAACCGAATCCGGGATCCGTCAATCCGCCTTTACCGAGATTGAATCAAACCAAAACGCGACGCCGATCGAGGGGCAATGATGAACGCTGTTTCTCCAGACCCGACCGAGCAACTCTATCGGGCGCTCTGAAATGGGTCGCTTCTTCACTGCTTGACGTATTCCTCCGCCACGAGCCTGCGCAGGCCCGTTTCGAGATCGATGCGCGGCCGCCAAGCGGTCCGGTCGAGGAAGCGCGTCGAGTCGAGCATCTTGTAGGGTGCCCCCTGGAACGAACCGGGCGGGCTCACCAGGGGGACGGACCAATCGAGGGCGGCCAGGGCAGCCCGTGCCACCGCCTCGACGGTGACGGGCGTGTTGGCAGCGCAGTTGAGGATCTCGTTGTCGAACGCCAGGTCGGCCGCGAGGATCGCGTCGACTTGGTCGTCGACGTACAGCACCTCGCGGACGGTCTGCGGGTTGCCCCAGACCTCGAACTGCTGCGCGCCCGCCGCCTTCTCCCGCACGGCCCGGTCGAGCAGGGCGCCGACGAAGTGGCTGCGGTCGTCGGCCTTGTTGTCGTGCGGACCGTACAGGGTCGCCAGCACGCAGTGCAGGAAGCTCAGACCATACTGGTGCGCGTAGGCCGCCGAGCCCGTCGCCAGGACCTGCTTGGCGAGCCCGTAGCCGATCACCGACGGGTGCGTGGGTCCCTGTCCGAAGCGCGCTTCGGGGAGCGGCTCCGCCGATTCCGGATAGGTGCAGGACGAGCCCGTGGAGACGAGCTTGGCCTGCGGTTGGTACAGGCGCCACCCTTCGAGGACGTTGAGGTGAATCTTGGCGTTGATCGCCAGGAGCTCGCCCTGGATGTCGTACTGCAACGCGCCGGTGCGCTGGCGGGTCACCACGTGGAAGATGCGGCCCGCCGGGGGCGCCGCGCGCAGCGCACGCTCGACATTCGCCCAGTCGGAGAGGTCACCCGCCGCGCGTCCGATGCCCACGACCTCGCGGCCCTCGGCCCGGAGCCGCGGGACGAGGTTGCGCCCGAGGAAGCCGTCGGCCCCGATGACGATGTCGTGCTCAGGCATGGTGAGCCCCGTCGCGATAGGCCTCGCGATACCACGCAATCGTCGGCCGCAGCCCGTCCGCGAGTCCCGTGAAGCTCGACAGCCCGAAGCGCTCCCGCAGCCGCCGGTTGGTCGAGCGGCGGGCGAGCACGCCGTGAGTCGCCGTGTCGGGGGCGTGCACAGGCCGGTCCTCCCCGGCCACCTCCAGGATGGTTCGGGCGAGGTCGAGCAGGGTCGTGGTCTCGCCGCGGCAGAGGTTGAGCGCGTCGCTCGTCTCCCGCATCTCCAGGGAGCGGGTGAACACGTCGACGACGTCGCCGACGTAGATGAAGTCGCGCTCGACCAGCGGGTTGCCCTTGATCTCGAAGCGCTCTCCCGGTGCCAGCGCGCGCATCACGAAGGCCGGCAGGACGTGCGCCTTGCGCGGATCCGTCGAGTCGTGGGGACCGTAGGGGTTGCTCAGGCGGAAGCTGATCGTGTGGATGCCGTAGCGCTCGGCGTGGAGGTCGGCGATCACCTCGGACCAGCGCTTCGACCAGGCGTAGAAGGCCTCGTTCCGGTTGGGCGGCGCGTTGAGGTCGACAGCCTGCGCGTCGTCGAGGGGATCGCAGGCCGCCGGGTAGACCGCGACGCTCGAGGCCGCGCGCACCTCGCGGATGCCCTTCGTCAGGCAGAACCGGTAGAGGCGGTTGGCGATCTCGGCGTTGCCGGTGAGCAGGTCGCTCTGCGCCGTCTCGAACTTGTCGGCGTCGTAGCGCTGCGCGGCGACGTTGACGACGATCGCGTCGGCGGGGACCGACAGTGCCTCCAGGGCGTCGAAGCGCGCGGCCTCGGTCGCCCTCGACACCGACTGGCCGGAAGGGCTGACCGCGATCAGCCGCGGCACGCGGCCGGCGAGATGCGCGACGAGGTTGCGGCCGACGAAGCCGGACGCACCGACGACGACGACGGTGTCGGGCAACGCGGACAAGGGGAGGGCGGCCACGCTCAGACCGCCTTCGGCAGGTCGGCGGCGGTGATCACCTTGAGTTCCGGCACCGGAACGATGAAGGCGCCGCCGTTCTCGAGGTAGCGGCGCTCGCGCGCCAGGAACTCGTCGATGAAGTTCCAGGCGAGCACCAGGTAGGCGTCGGGCGCGGGCACGCTGCCCTCCTCGACGATCGGGATGCGGGCGCCGGGGATCAGGCGGCCGAACTTCAGCGGATTCTTCTCGGCCGCGTACTGGACCAGCCGCGGGCCGATGCCGAAGGCGTTGAGCAGCGTCGCGCCCTTGGCCGGGGCGCCGTAGGCGTGGACCGTCTTCCCCTCGGCGTGCATGCGCTCCAGCAGGTCGAGCAGCGCCGCCTGCAGGCGGCGGACGTTCTCGGCGAAGCCGACATAGGTCTCGAACTTGCCGTAGCCGCGGGCCTCCTCGTCGGCGCGCATGCGCTTGACCGCGTCGCTGACCGGATGGGCGCCGGGGAAGCCGACATGCGCCTCGAGGGAACCGCCATGGACCGGGACGACGCTGACATCGAAGACTTCGAGACCGTGGCGCGCGAAGAGCTGCTCCAGGGAGCGCAGCGTGTAGTAGCACAGGTGCTCGTGATAGATCTGATCGAAGGCGGTATTCTCGATCATGCCGCCCAGATAGATCGCCTGCACGACGAAAACGCCGTCCGGCTTGAGCAGCGTGACGATGCCTTTCACGACGCTGTGCAGTTCCTCCAGGTGGAAGAAGACGCCGGCGGCGGTGATCAGGCTCGCCGGACCGTCCTGGGCGCGGACGAGTTCCGCGGTTTCCGCATTGAAGAAACGGTTCACGGTCGGCACGCCCGCGGCGCGGGCCAGTTCCACGACGTTGGAGGCGGGCTCGACGCCGCAGCGGCGCAGGCCGAAGGGCTCGTACTGCCGCAGCCACGTGCCGTCGTTGCTGCCGATGTCGACGACGAGGTCCTGAGGCCCGAGGCCGTACCGCTCCACGAGCCGGGCCGCGGTCTGGCGGAAATGCTCGACCAGCGTCTTCGTTGTCCCCGAGACGTAGGGATAGTCGCTGAACATGCTCTCTTTCGGGATCGTGTGATCGATCTGGACGAGCGTGCAATCGTGGCAGAAGCCGGCGCGCAGGGAGAAATGCGGCTCGCGCCGGCCGGCGCGTTCCGGCGGAATCAGGCGGTTGCAGTGCGGCTGATCGGTCAGGTCGAGGAACAGCTCGACATCGCGTCCATCGCAGACGCGGCATGCCATGGCGAGTTTCGTTCCTGTCATTGTAAAACCTGTAACCATCCGTGATGCAGCGATTTACGAGCAAGAGGCGCTTAACGGCGGACGTTGAACAGCGCAACTAACGCCGCACGCGGGATGAACCAATGTCAAAATACATCATATCTTACATAATCGACAGTTATTACGCGCCAAATACACTCTAAATCCCTCGTAATAAGCAAAATATCATGGCATTCGGCGATAAAAATCTTGCCGCAGAATCAAATCTACGGATAGAAATCCCGTTTTTGACAAAGAGTATATGGAATCAAATATAATTTTTTCTTGATGTATATCCGAAGCAACGTGTTACAGCAGGTTCGATTGACGCATGAAGGCGAGCAGGTCATCGGCGACGAAATGATGCACGGCGAGCCCCGCCGCTCGACCCGCGGCAAGATCTGATTCCTGATCGCCGACCAGGAAACTCCGCGCTCGATCGATCTCCCAATGGGTCATCAAGTCGAGGATCATGCCAGGTTTCGGTTTACGCCACGCGTGGACCGCCTTGTAGGTCTCGACGGTCCCGTCGGGGTGATAGGGGCAGAACCGCAGGTCGTCGAAATGCGCGCCCACCGCGTTCAATTCATCCTGCATCCACCCCGTCAGGGCGGCGAGATCCGCTTCCGTGTAAAAGCCGCGGGCGATCCCGGCCTGATTCGTAATAATGAACACGAAAAAGCCGGCGTCGTTCAAGCCGCGGATGGTTTCACGGGCGCCGTCTATCCAGTCAAACCTGTCGATTGAACCGACATAGCGATGATCGTGATTGAGAACGCCGTCACGATCCAGGAATGCCGCGGCCCTCCGTCGGCGGGCCGGAATCTCCGTCTGAGCCCGAGCATAACTCTCAGGCACGCCGATATCGAGGAAATAGCCGTCGTAGGCCCGGCCGAAGACGCGTCCCTCGGCGACCAGCCCGGGCAACACGTCCTGCTCCAGGGAGCAGGAGGCAGGCAGGCCCGTCAGGGCATCGCGGCGCACGAGATAAACCCCCGCATTGACGAGACCAGGGCCGGGGGCGGGCGGCCGTTGCAGGAACGCCGTGATCCGCGCCCCCTCAAGGACGGCCACGCCGTAGCGCGACGCGTCCGGGACCCGCCGGAGCGAGAGGATCATCGCCGCATCCGAATGGCAGGATGCGGCGAGCGTGAGGGAGAGGAGATTGAAATCGAACCAGGAATCGCCGTTCAGGAGAAGGAACGTTTCCTGCGCCTCGGCGAGAGCATGAACAACCGCCCCGCCAGTCCCGGCCTGCTCCGGCTCGATCGAGACCCGCAGCGTCATGCCGAAGCGGCGGGCGATCGGGTTGTCGGCGGCGTAGCTGCGGATCTTCTCGCTGTAGAACGACGCCAGCAACACGACGTCGGTGAATCCGTGACGACCCAGTTCAAACAGAAGCACGTCCAGGAACGGCTCGCCAGCCACGGGCAGGAGCGGCTTGGGGGCCGCCGCCGTTAAAGCGCCGAGGCGGGTGCCGAAGCCCCCACACAGGATCATCGCTTGCCTGACTGCGCCCGGCCTAGCATCCACCGCCCTGGTCATAGTCGGCCCCTCACTTCTCCGCATTGCGCGGGAACAGGTTTTGCTCGACGAGACCGCAGACGATATGCGCGGCGGTTATGTGAACCTGTTGGATCAGGGGGGTCGCATCCGACGGCGCGTGCAGGCACAAGTCGGCCCGCTCCGGCATCGATCCTCCCGTCGCGCCCGTGAAAGCGACGATTCGAACGCCAATCGCACGAGCGGCATCTATCGCCCTCAGCACGCTCGGCGAGCGCCCGGACGTGGAAAGCGCGAGTAAGACGTCGCCCGGACGGCCGAGAGCCAGAACCTGCCGCTCGAACACGTGTTCGTAGCCGTAATCGTTGCCGATCGCGGTAATCACGGAGGTGTCCGTCGTCAGCGCTATCGCCGCGGCGGGTGGGCGATCGTAGTTGAGCCGCGAGACGAACTCGCCCGCGATGTGCTGTGCGTCGCCGGCACTCCCGCCGTTGCCGATCGTCAGGAGTTTCCCGCCGCCGCGCAAGGAGGCGGTGACGAGATCGGCAATCTCGAGCACCGTCGCGTGGAAGCGCCGATCATCGAGGGCATCCTGGAAGGTGTCCCGGGTTTTCGTAAGGAAATTGACGATCGGGCTCATGATTACCTCGAGACGCTACCCGTTCAAGCCAGCGAGAGACAGGCTTCATGGCGCAGCGTTCAGTGATCCTCGTTTCTTCACAGATTAAACGTTGGCGAACCGAGAATTGCGGATCATCCGGAAGCCCTTGATCAGCTCCTTGATACCTCGATCGAGATCGAAATCGGGGAACCAGCCGGTCGCCTCCAGCTTCTCGTTGGACACGATGTAGTCGCGCTTGTCCGGATCCTCGCCGATCGGGGCCTCGACGTAGACGAAGTTCGGAACGTGCGCCTTGATGCGCTCGCAGAGCTCCAGCTTCGACAGGTTCGCGCTCGACAGGCCGAGATTGTACGCCTCGCCACGCATCCGGCCGTGATTGTCCATCGCGTGAATAAAGCCTTTGGCGACGTCGCGGATGTGGATGTAGTTGCGCTTGAAATGCCCTTCGAAGACGAGGAGCGCTCGATCGGTCACGGCGCGATGCGTGAAATCGTTGACGAGGAGATCAAGCCGCATGCGCGGTGCCATGCCGAACACCGTCGCGAGCCGCAGGCTGACGCCGCGCCCGCTGTCGAGCACGGCCTTCTCGGCTTCCACCTTGGTGGTGCCGTAGAGCGAGATCGGTCGTAGCGGCGACTCCTCGGTGCAGAACTTGCCGGTCTCACCGACGCCGTAGCCCGAGTTGGTCGTCGGATAGACAATCACCTGCTTGCCACCCGCCCGCTGAACCAGCGCGACGACGGCATCCCGGTTCAGTGTGGTAGCGCCGATCGCGTCTTCCTTGCACAACGGTGCTCCGACCAGCGCCGCAAGCGGGATGAGGACATCGTGCTTCGGCACCAGGTCGTCCAGAATCCGCGTATCGCGCGCGTCACCCTTGATGGGCTCGAACCCATCGTAGAGACAGGCCGCGGACAGATCCGGAGTTCCTGACTTGAATGTGTCCAAGACCGTGACGTGGTGCCCGCGTTCCAGCAATATCGGCACCAGGATCGTGCCGATATAGCCTGCGCCGCCAGTGATCAGAATGCGCATCGTGACGTCTCATCTCATTCAGTCAGTGATGATTTGAAGCTAAGCCGCTCCATGAACAGGCGGCTACCGGCTTTGGCAGTAAATCAGGGTCGAACCATCGACGTCGACGCTGATCGGGATGACCGAGAGAGGGGCAACCCGTTCGGCTAGGCCGGGAATCCGCTCTGGATCGACCAAGGCAAGGAAAAAGCCGCCGCCCCCAGCACCGCACAGCTTCGCTCCATAAGCACCCGAGGCGACGATCGTCTCGAACAGATCGTCGAGAACAGTGTTGGAGACATCCGGCGAAAGCGTCCGCTTGATCTTCCACGACGCTGAGAGCATCTCGCCGAGCTGCGTGAGCCAGCCCGGAGTTCCGCATTCCAACAGGGAGACGCATTCCGCCACAAGGCGGTAGAGCTCGGACAATTCCCTGTCGATGGCCCGGGTCCGCGTTACGGCAATCTGCGCGGCGACAGTTGTCGTCGCACGGCGCGCGATACCGGTATGCACGAGCACCATTGAAGCGTTGAGTTGCCGCAGCGTTGCAGAGGTCATCTGAAGGGGGGATATTCGGATCGCGGAGCCGCTGAAGTCGAACCGATTTATACCTCCGAAGGCTGCGTGAAGCTGGTCTTGCACGCCGACATTCTCACATAAGATATCGCGTTCGACTTCAATTGCTTTTTTCGACAACTCGATTTTCGTCGGCTTTTGTCCGAGCAGCGCATACACCGTCCGCAGAAACCCTACGGTGAATGCAGACGATGACCCCAATCCGCTGCCCGCCGCCGGCAGATCTGAAATCACGCTGACATCGAGGCGATGGCTGACACCAAAATGCCTCAAGACCTCCCGAACGACTGGGTGCTCTATCTCGAAAATATTTTGACAGCGCTCCAGCTTGGAGTAGCTGAGTCTGTAATTATAGTCCTGGCATCCGACTAGATCCAAAGCAGCTATGATAATATACTTGTCGATCGCCATGCCGACGACTGCGCCCGGCTCACGCTCAAAATACTCCGGGTAGTCCGTCCCACCACCGAATAAACTAACCCGCAGCGGCGTGCGCGTGACCGTGAGCATTACAGCAAATCCATTTTCCGCAATTAGTTTTGATGTCTCGAAGTTTTATATTTATGAATCAGCCCAGATCTTCGATATGCTGGTGATCGGCCATAACATCCACTGGATCGATGCGCCAGGCCCATTGAAAGATATTTTATGATCAATAAAACGACCAATATTATGCCAAAACATTGCAATAAACGCGGGGATATTTCATTCTGATGTGGTATTATTATTTTTTAAGTACCGGAATTACGGGATATCCTTAGAATAAATATTTGTCACACTTTATTGCAATCGGCATGATGGTTAAGATTATGCATTGACCGGCTATGGATCGACCACTGCTCACCGAAAAACACTCGGACGAGATTGCCCCGCCGCTGCAACTACTACGTTGCTGTTCGGGGGCGGGCACCATCCGACCAAAAACCGGGCGGTGCTGGCCAGCGTTCTGCTCGTGCTCCGCCCTAGTCTGCCCAAGGGCGATGCTGTTGACCCGCGCACCGGCGGTGGTGCTCTTCGACGGACTGATGGCCAGAGCGCATAACTGTGCCACGTTCGCCCATTGCTCCACGACGCTACACCCCGCTGAGCGCGAGGTTTTCGGGCATCCTGAGCCCTGACGGAGGAAGGATGCCCGGCCTCCGTCCGGTCAAACCTGCCATCCTCGGCCCGTCATTCAGAGGGCCAACGGCGCCTGATCCAAACCGGGCCAGCCGTCATGCGGTCTCGATCCGGATCGCGAATCCCGACACCCCATCGCCGCAGCTCAGATCGAGGCACATCAGCCCTCACGGCCAACGGAGCAAACCTCGCGTCGATGACGGGCGGCTCATCAGCGGCATCCTGCGCGTGCTGAAGCCCGGGGGTAGAATACGTCGTCCGCCTACGGTCGACACATGCGCATCGCGCTGCATTCGCCGCCGGGTCAAGCCTCACCACGGACCGTTGCACCGGCGCATTTGTCAAAGTCGTTGCCGCCCGACGACACAAGACGCATCGGATATGGCCTAATCTGGCACCTCCCATAAGGCGGATGCGCACAGCATGGCCAGCAAGCATTTCGTTCACCCCACCCCACACCCAAAAGCGACCATCAGGCTCGGCGGCTTCGACGTTCCCTGCGTGATCCTGGCATCCGACGAGGGCAGCGCCCATGTGCGCGTGATCACGGCCGGCGGGATTCCGGAGCATCTGACGATCGTTCGTGCGGGCGAAATGCTGCGGGCGCGGGTCGCGATCCGCAAACAGGGCCCGCTGGGTCTGGATCTCTGGCTTGACCTGCAGGGCGCGCGAGACGCACAGGCCGCTTAGAGGCGGGTCGCCTACGGCGCTGCGTCGAGGATCGATCCTCAGAGGAGTCGAAGCCGTCACATGAGCTCGGTCCTGTCGCCGGCCTGGCCCCGGCCCGATCCCCTCCGGGTCTCGGAGACTTCCGAATGACGACGAATCCCGTCCGGGACATCGACACCCGATACATCCGCCAGATCCAGCAGCAGCAGATCGAGCTGGCGCTGATCAAGGCGGAGCGCGACACGGCCGTGCGGGACCGCGATGCGGCCCGGGCCCGTTCCGAGGCGATGGCCAAACTGGTCGAGGCCTTGTTGGCAAGCCTGCGGCCCTACGGATTCAGCCGCAAGCGTTTCGTGTTCGCCATTCGCCGAGCGGCGCGCACCGTCCCGGACCGCGAGCCGGATTCGCTCCAGCACGCCGTCCTGTTCGAGGGCTCGAACAGGATTCTCGGGGGCCCGTCCCCCGGTGGCGCACGTCTTTAGAGCGCCCCCGAACGCCGCATCGGTCTCATGCAGAAGGTGGAACACAGGGCCATGGATGTCGAGCTCCTGACGGTGTTCAACGCCTTGATCGATCTGAGGAACAACCTGGACGACAAGCCTCATCTCCTGGGATCCGAGATCGAATTCCTGGCCTTCGCCACGAAGATGGCCCCGTATTCCAACGCGCAGCTGCTGCAGGACCTGTGGGTCCTGTACGAGCTGAAGGAGAAGCGGAACGGCTATTTCGTCGAGTTCGGCGCCTGCGACGGCATCAGCCTCAGCAACACGCTCCTGCTCGAGAAGACCTTCGGCTGGCAGGGCGCCCTCGCGGAGCCGGCCCGGGCCTGGCACGCCGCGCTGTACGCGAACAGAACCTGCTACATCTCCGACAAATGCGTCTACAAGACCGACGGGGTCGAGGTCCTGTTCAACGAGGTCGATATCGGCGAGCTGTCGGGCATGAACGACCTGGTGGAAGGCGATTTCCACGCGCAGTTCCGCCAGGAGGGCCGGCAATATCCGGTGCGGACGATCTCGCTGGAGCGCTTCCTCGCGGAGGCCTGCGCGCCCAAGCGGATCGACTACATGAGCATCGACGTGGAAGGCGGCGAGTTCGACGTGCTGAACAGCTTCGATTTCACCCGCCACGACATCGCGCTGATCAGCGTCGAGCACAACTTTTCGGACAGTCGCGAGAAGATCCACGCGCTGCTGACCGGCCTGGGCTACCGCCGCCGGTTCAGGCAATTGTCCCTGTTCGACGATTGGTACGCGCGGCCCGATCTCGTGACCGCCGGCGCTTGAGGGGCCGGCACCGTGTCCGCGCAGAACGCCATCGCGATCCTCGACTCGATGTTCGACCTGTTCAAGCAGATGGGCGGCGGCATCGCGCTCGACCTGCAATGGCTCGAGATCGCGCGGCGCCTCCAGCTGGTCCGCCGGGAGGTCGCCTGGTCGGCCGACATGGCCTTCGTGGCGACGAAGCTGAAGGCGCATGCCGCCCATTATGCCGCCACCTACCGGCCGCACGAGGGCTCGGAACGGATCAGGACGGCGAATACCGAGAAGCTCGACAAGGTCGTCGAGCAGTATTCGATTCTTCGCGCCCATCTCGAGCAGCAAGTGCCGGCCGCGTAGGCCCGGAGCAGGCCGTCCGCGGCGGATGCCCGGCGGGGTCGCCGCGGTGCCGGCGCGGACACGCTGACAAGTCCCCAGCTCCGATAGCCGAGCCGCTGCGGGCCCGTTGACTGGTTTCGGCCAGTCGCTATCGAAGCGTCGAGATACAGAGAGTCCGCGCACGAACGCGGACCCTGAGGAAACGCCGGGCCCGCGTGCCCAAATCAGGAGGGCCGCCCATGTCGTCGCCATTTCGCTTGTCCCTGTCCCGTCGCCGGTTCCTTGCGACGGGCTCGACGGCGATCCTCACCGGGGGCGTGGCCATGCCGCACGTGGCCCGGGCGCAGCGCGCGGACTTCACCTACAAATACGCGAACAACCTGCCCGACACGCATCCGATGAATGTCCGCGCCCGCGAGATGGCGGAGGCGTTGCGCGTCGAGAGCGGCGGCCGGTTCGATCTGAAAATCTTCCCCACGAGCCAACTCGGCTCGGATACCGACACGCTGAGCCAGCTGCGCTCGGGCAGCGTCGAGTTCTTCACGATGTCGCCGCTGATCCTCTCGACCCTGGTGCCCAACGCCTCGATCAACGGCATCGGCTACGCCTTCCCGGATTACGACGCCGTCTGGCCGGCGATGGACGGGGAGCTCGGCGCCTGGGTCCGCCAGCAGATCGCCAAGGCCAACCTCGTCGCCATGGAGAAGATCTGGGACAACGGCTACCGCCAGACCACCTCCTCGACCCGGCCGATCACCAGCCCGGACGACTTCAAGGGCTTCCGGATCCGCGTGCCGGTCTCGCCGCTCTGGACCTCGATGTTCCGGGCCTTCGAGGCCGCCCCCGCCTCGATCAACCTGAACGAGACCTACTCGGCCCTCCAGACCAAGATCGTCGAGGGCCAGGAGAACCCCCTGGCGGTGATCGCCACGACCAAGTTCTACGAGGTGCAGAAATACTGCTCGCTCACCAACCACATGTGGGACGGCTACTGGTTCCTGGCGAACCGCCGGGCCTGGGAGCGGATCCCCGAGGATCTGCGGACCATGGTCGCCCGCCACATCAACGAGGCCGGGATGAAGGAGCGGGCCGACGTCGCCAAGCTCAATGCCAGCTTGCAGGAAGACCTGACCAAGAGCGGCCTCGTGTTCAACAAGCCCGATCCGGAACCCTTCCGCGAGAAGCTGCGCAAGGCCGGCTTCTACGCCGAATGGAAGGGCCGGTACGGCGAGGAGGGCTGGTCCCTGCTCGAGAAGGCCTGCGGGAAGCTCGCGTGAGCGGCCCGACGGGGCCGGCGCCGCGCGGCGGCGTCGCGCCCTGTTCGCGGCGGGTGATGAACCTCGCCCATTTCCTGCGCCGGGCGGCCCGCCGCTGGCCGAACGCGATCGGCCTCGCCTGGGGCGACCGGAGCTGGAGCTGGGGCGCCCTCGATGCCCGGGTCGACGCCATGGCGGCGGCGCTGGCGGCCCGGGGGATCGCCAAGGGCGACCGCGTGCTGGTCCAGGCCCGCAACGGCAACCCGCTGTTCGAGTCGATGTTCGTCTGCTTCCGGCTCGGCGCCGTCTGGGTGCCGACAAATTTCCGGCAGACGCCCGCGGAGGTCGCCTATCTCGCCCGTGCCAGCGGTGCCTCTGCGCTGATCTGCGGCACGGAGTTCCCCGACCACGCCGCCGCGATCCGCGCCGCCGCGCCCGGGCTGGGCCTCGTGGTCGAGATCGGCGGCTCGGCCTTCGGGCTGGATTACGACGCTTTGGTCGCCGCGCATGCGGGAGCGGCGGCCCCGACCGCCGATGTCGAGCACGACGACCCGTGCTGGTTTTTCTTCACCTCGGGCACCACCGGCCGGCCGAAGGCGGCGGTGCTCACCCACGGCCAGATGGCCTTCGTCATCACCAACCATCTCTGCGACCTGATGCCGGGCACGACCGAGGCCGACGCCTCCCTGGTGGTCGCGCCGCTCTCGCACGGGGCCGGCATCCACCAGCTCGCCCAGGTCGCGGCCGGCGCGAAGACGGTGCTCACCGGCGGCACGCGCCTGGACCCCGCGGAGGTCTGGTCGCTGGTGGAGCAGTGGCACATCACCAACCTGTTCACGGTGCCGACCATCGTGAAGCTCATCACCGAGCACCCGGCGGTCGGGGCTCACGACCACACGAGCCTGCGCCACGTGATCTATGCCGGCGCGCCGATGTACCGGGAGGACCAGAAGCGGGCGCTGCGGGCGCTCGGGCCGGTGCTGGTCCAGTATTTCGGGCTCGGCGAGGTGACCGGCAACATCACCGTGCTGCCGCCCCGCCTGCATGCCGCCGAGGACGGGCCGGGCGTGAAGGTCGGCACCTGCGGCTTCGAGCGCACCGGCATGCAGGTGCAGATCCAAGACGGGGCCGGGCGTGAATTGCCCGCGGGCGAGACCGGCGAGATCTGCGTCTGCGGCCCCGCAGTGTTTGCCGGCTACTACGACAATCCGGAGGCGAACGCGGCCGCCTTCCGGAACGGCTGGTTCCGGACCGGCGATCTCGGCCATCTCGACCCGGAAGGGTTTTTGTTCATCACCGGCCGCGCCTCCGACATGTACATCTCGGGCGGATCGAACGTGTATCCGCGCGAGACGGAGGAGACGCTGCTGCGGCACCCTGCCATCGCCGAGGCGGCGATCTTGGGGGTGCCCGACCCGGCCTGGGGCGAGGTCGGCGTGGCGGTCTGCGTCGCCCGTCCCGGCACCGAAGTTGGCGAGGCGGAGCTGATCGCGTGGCTCTCCGGCGAGGTTGCCCGCTACAAGTTGCCGAAGCGGGTGTTCTTCTGGGACGCATTGCCGAAATCCGGCTACGGCAAGATCACCAAGCGGGCGATCCGCGAGGGGCTCGAGGCCCGCGGCTGCCTGCCCCTCGATGCCGGTCCTCCTGCCGGACGGTAACGCACCCGGAATCTGCATTCGCTGCACCGCACCCGGCCGAGACCGTAGGCGGACCGGGTCGGTGAAGATTTCGTGCGCGCTTCATGCCTTCTTTGCATGGCAGGCCGCAAAAGAGACCTCTCACGCGCGATCCCGGGCAGGCCCATATTGCACCGCAGCGACCGGGCGCCTTGCCCGGCCCATGTTCGGGATCGGGCACGATGGCCACCCTCGCGTATCTCGTCGGCTTCCGCTCGGAGCGCTCGCTCCTCGGCCAGGTCGCCGGCCGCCTCGAAGGCGCGCTGAAGCGCGTCGCCGCCGGCCGCTACGCCGAGCAGCGCGAGCGCGTCGCGCGCACCGGCGGCGCCGGGATGATCTGACCGGCCGACAGCGTCAAGCGAGGCGCGCCCGCGCAGCCTCGACCACGGCTTCGATGGTGATGCCGAAATGCTTGAACAGCGCCTCCGGCGCCCCGGAGGCGCCGAAGCCGGTCATGCCGACGAAGCCGCCCTCCTCGCCGATCCAGCGGTCCCAGCCGAAGCGCAGGGCGGCCTCCACGGCGATCCGGACCGTGTCCCGCGGGATGACCTGCCGGCGATAGGCCTCGTCCTGCGCCGCGAATGCCTCCCAGGACGGCATCGAGACCACCGCGGTCGGCACGCCCTCCGCCTGGAGCGCGTCGCGGGCCGCGAGCGCCAGCGCCACCTCCGAGCCGGTGCCGATCAGCGTGACCCGCCGCGTCCCCTCGGCTTCCGCCAGCACATAGGCGCCCCGGGCGCAGCGATTCTCAGAGCCACCCGGCCGGCGTAAGGCCGGGAGCGGCTGCCGGGAGCTAGATCAGCGAGGTCGGCCGGTGGCGGCTGGCCAGAGCCATCTCCCAACACTCCGCCGTCTCGACCGCGTCGGCGGGGCGCAGCACCAGCATGTTCGGGATCGCCCGGAGCGCGGCGAGATACTCCACCGGCTGGTGGGTCGGGCCGTTGCGGCCGATGGCGATCGAATCGTGGCTGTAGACCGTGACGACCGGCAGGTTCATCAGCGCCGCCAACCGCAGCGACGGGCGCATGTAATCCGAGAAGACCAGGGAGGTGGCGCCCACCGGCACCAGGCCGCGATGGGCCGCGATGCCGTTCATCATCGAGCCCATCGCGTGCTCGCGGATGCCGTAATGCAAGTAGCGGCCGGAGCGGTCCTGCGCCGTGAAGGCGTGGAGCGCGCCCTTGATCTCGGCGGAGACCTCGATGCTCGGGCGCGCCGCGCCGGCGGCGGCGAGGCGGTCTCGGGCATGACGGTGGCTCGGCGTTCAGGCGTGCGTCGGGGTTTCCAAAGGGCTCAGCCCTTTGGCGGGGTCTCGGGGCGGAGCCCCGATGAACCAGGGCTTCGCCCTGGACCCACAAAAGGTCTCGGATCTTTTGAATCGTCGGTTTTTAGAGGAACCCGATCGAGAACCAGGGGACCAGGATGATGACGACGAGGCCGACGAGCAGGGCCAGGATGTAGCCGACGATCGGGCGCATGCCCGCGTCCGGGTGGATCCGGCTGATAGCGCAGGCGGCATAGTAGCCGACCCCGAAGGGTGGAGCGAACAGGCCGATCCCCATCGCGAGGATCACCACCATCGCGTAGTGGACCTCGTGCACGCCGACCTGCCGGGCGATCGGGAACAGCAGGGGGCCGAACAGCACGATGGCCGGGATGCCCTCCAGCACCGAGCCCAGGATGATGAAGGCGCCCGCCGACACGAACAGGAAGCCCACGGGTCCGCCAGGCAGGCTCTTCATCGCCACCGCGAGCGTCTGCGAGAAGCCCGACTGGGTCAGGGCCCAGGCCATGCCGGTGGCCGCACCGATGATCAGCAGGATCGCCCCCGACAGGGTCGCGGTCATGACCAGCATCGGGTAGAGCCGCCGCCAGTCGAACTGGCGGTAGATCAGGAGCCCCGCCAGCACCGCGTAGACGATGCCGATGGTCGAGACCTCGGTGGCGGTGGCGATGCCCTCGACCACAGCGAAGCGGATCACGAAGGGCAGCGCCAGGGCCGGCACCGCCACCACGAGGGCGCGGCCGATCACGCCCCGCGACGGCCGGGCGACGTGGCTCAGGTCCTCCCGGCGGTAGCGCCACCAGACCAGGGCGCAGAGGGTCACGGCCAGCACCAGGCCCGGCATCAGGCCGCCGGTGAACAGGGCCGTGATCGACACGCCGGTGACCGAGCCGATGGTGATCAGCACGATGGAGGGCGGGATCGTCTCGGTCTGCGCGCCGGTGGTGGCGAGCAGGGCCACGAGGTCGCCCTCCTTGGCGCCCCGCGCCTTCATCTCCGGAAACAGCACGGGCGCGACGGCAGCCATGTCGGCGGCCTTCGAGCCGGAGATGCCCGAGACAAGGTACATGGCGCCGACCAGCACGTAGTGCAGGCCGCCGCGGACATGGCCGAGCAGCGAGGCCAGGAACCCGACCATGGCCCGGGCCATGCCGGTCATCTCGATCAGCAGGCCGAGGAACACGAACAGCGGCACGGCGAGCAGGATGAGGTGGCTCATGCCCTCGTCCATGCGCCCGACCACCACCATCGACGGGGCGTTGGTGGTGAGCGTGATGTAGGCGTAGGTGGACAGCCCGAACGCGAAGGCGATCGGCACGCCGGAGAAGACCAGGGCGCCGACGCCGAGCACGAAGAACAGCAGCAGGTTGAGGTTGCCGAGCCCCGCGAAGACGGGCTGGAGCGCGACGAGCCCGGCGGCGATGCCGCCGCCGAGCACCAGGGCCCCGACGGTGAGGCGCCAGTCGGCGGTCTCCAGCAGGCGGATCAGCGCGACCAGCAGCATCAGGCCGAAGCCGATCGGCAGGGCGGCAGCCCGCCAGGCGTTGTTGAGCTCCAGCGCGGGGGTCTGGACGAAGGTCTCCTCGCTGGCGAATTCGAAGGCTGGCTCCAGCACCAGAGCCACGAAGATCAGGCCGGCCACCAAGGCGACCGTCTCCAGGAAGGCGCGCAGGCGCGGGCCGCACATCGCCACGATGGCGGTCATGCGCATATGCTCGGCGCGGCGGAAGGCGACCACGGCGCCCAGCATGGCGAGCCACAGGAACAGGATCGCGGCCAGCTCGTCCGACCAGACCAGGGGCTCGCGGAACACGTAGCGGCTGACCACGCCGCCGAACAGGACGGCGATCTCGGCCAGAACCAGCAGCGCCGCCGGGATCTCCACCAGGTAGCCCAGGGCCACGTCCAGCTTGCGCAGCCAGGACCGGGCGCGCAGGGGCGGCCCCGCCAGCTCAAGCCCGGCCGCGCTCTCGACGGCCGCGATGTCGATCTGCATGGCGGTCGTTCCTCAGGTGAGTTTGCCGGATACGTCTTCGAGATGCGACCACGCCGCATCGCCGTACTTGGCCTTCCAGTCCCGGTAGAAGCTCGTCCGGCCCAGAGCCTCGCGGAAGCGTGCGCGGTCGACGTCGACGAAGCTGATACCCTTGGCAGCGAGGCTCTCGCGCAGGGACAGGCTGAGCTTGGCGACATCCGCGCGCTGGTCGGTGCCGGACCGGTCGAGCTCGCGGGAAACCGTCCGGCGCAGATCCTCCGGCAGGCGCTGCCAGGCCTTCTTGTTGCCCAGGATCCAGTAGCCGTCCCAGACATGCCCGGTCAGGCTGCAGGATTTCTGCACCTCGTAGAGCCGGGCGGTGGCCGTGATGGCGAGCGGGTTCTCCTGGCCCTCGACGACCTTGGTCTGGAGGGCGGAGTACAGCTCGTTGAAATTGATCGGCGCCGCGCCCGCATCGAGCGCCTTGATCAGCGAGGTCAGCATCGGCGCCGGGGGGACGCGGATCTTGAAGCCCTTCAGGTCCTCGGGGGTCCTGATCTCGCGGGTCGAAGAGGTGATCTGCCGGAAGCCGTTGTCCCAGACCTTTGAGACGGTGAGGATCGGCGTCTTGGCGATCTCGGCCCGGACGTAATCGCCGAGCCCGCCATCCATCGCCGCCCAGACCGCGTCGTAATCCTTGAAGGCGAAGCCGGTGTTGGGCAGGCTCGCGGCCGGCACGAAGGTGGCGAGGATCGAGGTCGCGAGGTTGAAGAACTCGACGCTGCCGTTGCGCACCTGCGCCAGCAGGTCGGTGTCGGAGCCGAGCTGGTTGGCCGGGAACAGCTTGATCTCCAGCCGCCCGCCGGTCGCCTCGCGGATCCGGTCGAGGGCCTCCTGCGCCCGGACGTTGACCGGGTGGGTCGGGTCCTGGCCGGTGGCGAGCTTGTAGGAGAACTCGGCCGCCTGCCCGCGCCGGGTCAGGATGCCGAAGACCGGAACGGCGGCCGCGCCCGCGAGCAGGCTGCGGCGGCTGAAACGCGTGTGGCGCATGGTTTCACTCCCTGGGTCGTCCCGAGCCGCGCGATCCCCGCCGTTAACCGGTCGTGTAGATGCGTGCGTCCCTTCAGTCTTCGCGGCCCGGTACTGGTACCGGCGGACCGCTTCTGTGCGTCTCACGCGCCGTTTCTGCTCCGGCGCCAATCATCCAGGCTCAGCGGCGCGGGGACAAGCCGTGACGGCGCACAAACGCCGACACTTCACCGCCCATCGGCCCGTCCCCTTATTCCCCGTTGAGCGCGCGATAGGCGCGCACCACCTGGCTGTCGTCGGCGGCGCCGTCGCCCCGGCCCGAGGTCGAGACGAAGAGCTGATGAGCCAGCGCCGCCAGCGGCAGGGCCGCGCCGGCGCTGCGTCCGGCCTCCAGCACGATGCCGAGATCCTTGACGAAGATGTCGACCGCGCTGGTTACCTCCGGGTCCGCCTCCAGCATCCGGGGCCCGCGGTCGCGCAGCATCCAGCTCGCGGCCGAGGAGCCCGAGAGGATCTCCAGCACCACCGCGAGATCGACCCCCACCCGCCCGGCCAGGGCCATCGCCTCGGCGGCGGCCGCGATATGGACGCCGCACAGGAGCTGGTTCACCGCCTTGACGGTGGCGCCCTGGCCCGGCCGCTCGCCGACATGGAAGATTCGGTCGCCGAGCGCGTCGAGGACCGGGCGGATCGCCGCCAGCGTCGCGGCCGGGGCCGCGGCCATGATCGTGAGCTTGGCGGCCTTCGCGCCGACGACGCCCCCCGAGACCGGGGCATCCACGAACCGGCGGCCGGTGGCGCAGACGCGTGCCGCGATGGCCTCCACGGCCCCCGGCGGACAGGTCGCCATCAGGACCACGATGCCGTCCGGGGCGAGGGCGTCGAGGGCGCCGTGCGCGAACAGCACCTCCTCGGCCTGGGCGGCGTTCACCACCATCAGCAGGAGCGCGTCGACGCCGTCAGTCGCCTGCGCCAGGGTCTCGGCCGGAGCCCCGCCCAGGGCCGCGAGGGCTGCGCGGCTCTCCGCCCAGACATCGTAGCCGCGGACGGAAAGCCCCGCGGCGACGAGGTGGCCAGCCATCGGCAGGCCCATGGCGCCGAGGCCGACGAAGGTGAGGCGGCTCACAGCCATCCGCGGATGCTCCGCGCCATGGCGGCCGCCGAGATCCCGTAGCGGTCGTGGAGCGTCGGCAGGGCGCCGGCGTCGAGGAATTCGTCCGGGAGGCCGATCTGGCGGAAGCCGCGCTCCGGCATCGTGCCGTTGCGCATCAGCAGGCCGGCCACCGCCTCGCCGAGGCCGCCGATCACCGTGTGGTTCTCGGCCACCACCACGAGCCGGCCGCCGCGCCCGGCCTCGCGCAGGATCGTCGCCTCGTCCAGCGGCTTGATTGTCGGCACGTGCAGGACCGCCACGTCGATCCGGTCGTCGCGCAGGGCGTCGGCCACCTCCAGCGCCCGCATGGTCATCAGGCCGGAGGAAACGATCAGCACGTCGCGCCCGTCGCGGATCGTCTTGGCCTTGCCGAGCTCGAACGTGTAGCCGTACTGGTCCAGCACCAGGGGGACGTTGCCGCGCAGGAGCCGCAGGTAGACCGGCCCCTTATGGGCGGCCATGGCCGGCACCACCTGCTCGATCTCGTGGGCGTCGCAGGGGTCGATGATCGTGAGGTTGGGCATGCCGCGGAAGATCGCGAGGTCTTCCGTCGCCTGGTGGCTCGGGCCGTAGCCGGTGGTCAGGCCGGGCAGGGCGCAGGCGATCTTGACGTCGAGATTCTCCTCCGCGATCGCCAGGCAGATGAAGTCGTAGGCCCGCCGGGCGGCGAACACCGCGTAGGTGGTGGCGAACGGCGTGAAGCCTTCCCGGGCGAGCCCGGCCGCCGCGCTCATCAGCAGCTGCTCGGCCATCCCCATCTGGTAGAAGCGCTCGGGATGGGCCTGCGCGAAGATGTGCAGGTCGGTGTATTTCGACAGGTCCGCCGACAGGCCGACGATGTCGGGCCGCGTCTTGGCGAGCTCGACCAGGGCATGGCCGAAGGGCGCCGCCTTGGTGCGCTGCCCGGGGGCGGCGAGCGAGGCGATCATCGCCGAAGTCTTGAGGCTGCCGCCCTCGCGGGGCGCGGGCTTCTCGTATTTCGAGCGTTTCACCGCACCCTCCCTTCGTCCAGGATCGCCCGGGCCCCGTCCAGGACCGTCAAAGCCCGCTGCCACTCGTCCGGCTCGACGCGCAGGAAGTGGTTGCGCTCGCGCGCTTCCAGGAACGGCACACCCTTGGCCATGCGCGTGTCGCAGATGATGATCCGGGGCTGCGGCCCCAGGTGGTTCCGGGCGGCGTCGAAGGCCGCCACCAGCGCGTCGAGGTCGTTGCCGTCGACCCGCTGCACGAACCAGTTGAACGCCTCGAATTTCGGGGCCAGCGGCTCGAAGTTGAGCACTCCCGTGGAGGCGCCGTCGGCCTGCATGCCGTTCACGTCGACGAGGCCGATCAGGTTGTCGAGCTTGAACGAGCCCGCCGACATGGCGGCCTCCCAGGTCGAGCCCTCGTCGAGCTCGCCGTCGGAGAACAGGTTGTAGACGAAGTTTCTCGAGCCCTTCCGCTTCAGCCCGAGGCATAGGCCGACTGCGATACCCAGACCGTGGCCGAGCGAGCCGCCGGTGATCTCCATGCCCGGCGTGTAGGCGGCCATGCCGGACATCGGCAGGCGGCTGTCGTCGCCGCCATAGCTCGTCAGCTCGTCCTCCGGGATGATCTCCGCCTCGATCAGCGCCGCGTAGAGGGCGATGGCGTAGTGGCCGATCGAGAGCAGGAACCGGTCGCGGCCCTCCCATTCGGGATCCTCGGGCCGGTAGGTCATGGCGTGGAAGTAGCTCACCGCCAGCACGTCGCTGATGCCGAGCGCCTGGGCGATGTAGCCCTGGCCCTGGACCTCGCCCATGCGCAGGGCGTGGCGGCGGATGCGGTAGGCGCGCTCGCTGAGCGGGACGTTGGACCCCGCGCGGGGGCGTTCGGTCGGCAGCCTCTCGGTCGGCATGGGACTCCCCCCTCAGTGGATCAGCATGCCGCCGTTCACGTCGATCACCGCCCCGGTGATGTACGCGGACAGGTCGGAGGCCAGGAACAGGCAGGCCTTGGCGACGTCGTCGGCCACCCCGAGGCGCCCGAGCGGGATGCCCTTCGCGATCTCGACCTTGAGCTCGGGGGTGAGCTTGCCGCCGGTGATGTCGGTCTGGATCAGGCCGGGCGTCACGGAATTCACCCGGATCCCGTCGGCGCCGAGCTCCCGGGCCATGGCCTTGGCGAGGCCGAGCACGCCGCCCTTGGCGGCGCTGTAATGCGGGCCACCGAAGATGCCGCCGCCGCGCTGAGCGGAGACCGAGGACATGCACACGATCGCCCCAGAGCCCTGGCCGCGCATCCCCGGGATCACGGCCTGGCTCATGTAGAGGGTGCCGCGCAGGTTCACGTCGGTGACGGCGTCGTAATTCTCCGGCGCGATCTCCATGATCTTGAGCGGTTGGGTGATGCCGGCATTGTTAACCAGCACGTCGATGCGCCCGAGCCGGGCGACGATCTCCTCGGCGGCCCGGTCACAGGCGGCCCGGTCGGTCACGTTGCAGGCGAGTCCGATATGGCCGGGGCCGATGTCGCGAGCGGCCTCCTCGGCCTGGCCGGCATCGAGGTCGAGCACGGTGATGCGGGCGCCGGACTGGGCGAACAGGCGCGCCGTGGCCTTCCCGATGCCGCGGGCGGAGGCCGCCCCGGTGATCACGCAGACCCGATCGTTCAGCAGCATGGGACCCTCCCGGCGATCCGCGCGCATGCGGGATCGAAGCCTGTCGTCGCGACGGAGGCTGAGGCCGGCGACCGCGATCCGGGGATCGGCGGCCTCGCGGTGACGTTTCCTCGCGTCTTGTTCGTTGCGGCGATAGTGGCCCGGGGCGGCCCGCGCGACAAACGCGAATCCTGCACCCGCAGGTGAATGGTATTCACCTGCTCTCAGGTTTCAGGCGAGCTCGGCGTCCAGCTCGATCGCGAGTTCCCGGGCGAGCCAGCGGGCGAAGACCCGCAGCGGCGCCCGGCGGCGGGCATCAGCCGGGCAGACGAAATGGTGGCCGGTGTAGCTGATATCCTCCGCCCGCCCGACCAAAGGCGCGACCAGGCGGCCGGCGGCGATCTCCCGCTCGGCGAGCCGGGTGGATTCGAGGGCGACGCCCAGCCCGTCGGCCGCCGCCGCCAAAGCCAGGAAGCTCCGGTCGAAGCGGATCGCGGCGGTGGGCGGCGCGGTAAGCCGGTTGCGCTCGAACCAATGGGTCCAGCGCACCTGCTTGTTGTCGCTCTGGATCAGGGTCTGCCCGAACAGGTCGGCGGGATCGGTGATCCGGGCGGCGCGCTCGGGATCGCAGAGCGGCGTCACGGTCTCGAGCCCGAGCGGCATGCGCACCAGCCCCTCGCCCCGGGGCGGCCCGTAGACGATGTCGGCGTCGAACTCGTCGGTGATGAACCGGGCGTAGTCCATGCCGGCGGCGAGCCGCACCTCGAAGCCCGGATGCTCGCTGAGGAAGCGCGCCAGTCGCGGCGCGAGCCATTGCGCGGCGAAGCTCGGGGCGCAGTGCAGCCGCAGCAATTGCGGCCCGCGATTCGCCACGAGGTCGAAGCCGCGGTTCAGTTCGGCGAAGGCCCGGCCGACATGGTCGCACAGGGCCTCGCCGGCCGGGGTCGGGGTGATGCCCTGGCCATTCCGCTCGAACAGGGCGACGCCGAGGGTCTCCTCCAGCTTGCGCACGGCGTGGCTGACCGCGCTCGGCGACAGGTTCAGCTCGCCGGCCGCCGCCTTGAACGAGCGCCGCCGCGCGGCGGCCTCGAAGATCCGCACGGCGGACAGGGGAACGGGCGAACGCATCCGCGGCAGGATGGGCCCGCGCTCAGGGTGCTGACAATGGCCGCGGGGCGGATCCCGGCCGGCGGAACGGCTTCACGCCGCCAGGGCCGCGCTTCCGTCCCGGCCGTGGGCCTGATCCATGATCTCGCCCATCCGCTCGCCGACGGCGATCGCGATACGCTCGGAGGCGGCGCCCTCGGAGCCCTGCTGGCAGATCCGGGTGAGGACGTCGGTAACGCGCTGTTCCATGACGGCCAGGATGGCCGCGGCGGCCGCGGGCTGGGCGCCGCGGAGCACGGCCGCGAGGTCGCAATAGGCGTCCTGCAGGAGCCGCAGCGTCAGGCGCTCGACAGCCTGCTCGTCTTCCGCCTTCAAGGCACCCATGCCACGCCTCCCTCAGGTCGCTCGCTGGCAACTTGGGCAGGACCCGTTAACGGCGCGTAAACCAAGCGCGGCCGGAGAGGCAATCGGCGAACCATGCCGGACCGCGGCGGCCCGGGATCAGCACCCGGAGCAGATGCCGCTCGCCGCATTGCGCCCGCCCTTGAGCAGGCGGTCCATCATCGCCTCGCGGTCGTAGGTCCGGGGCGCGGCCCCCGACGGCGCCGGCTGCCCCGCCGCCGCGAGAGCCGGCGGCTTCAGGAGATCCCCGGGGTGCAATGCCTCCCAGGTCATGCGGCTGCGCCGGGACGAGTCGAGGACCGCGTTCGGGTTCAGCCCGCGCGGCTCGAAAGCCGTGACCGGGACCGTCAGGGTGCCGGGGATGACGATGCGGGGCAGGGCGGCCGGCGACTCGACCGGAGCCTCCGGAAGCGTCGCCACCGGCACCGCGGCACCGGATGAAACCGTGCGCGGCAAGGCGCTGTAGGCCGTCGGGACATTCGGCAGACGCGCGCACGCCCCCGTCACGAGCACCAAGCCGAGAGCCGCCATCCGCCTTACACCGTTCATGAGCACCCTGATGCCAGACTCGGCCCTAATCGTCGGCCGTGACACGCGGGATTAACCATATATCCGGTCGTTTGTCCAGCCTGAGAGCCGTAAACGACCGGGAAACAACCCAACAATACTTCAGTAGATTGCAAAATAGCGCGATCATCTCGAGGAGATCAGCCACGGCCGCCCGAAGTATCGCGGGCACCGCCGTTCCGATGGCGCGCACGCGGCGTGCGTATTGAATACCGACGGCCCAAGAAAACGGTTTGCTCGGCCGCACCGACACGGCAACAGGAAGCTTGGCGGCTTTTGGCGACCGCCGAGATGGGTCATGACGCGCGTTGCACACTCTTGGATGGCGGCGCTTTCTGCATTCGCCATCGCGTTGCCGAGCATCAGCGCGGCCTTTCCCGCGAGCCGGAGCGCGGAACATGCCGGTGCGGGCATCGATCGCGCCGGGCTCATTGCGGAGAGACAGCAGCAGCGCTGGCAGCAGCTTTCGCTCTCCATCTGCACGGGCTGCATCACTGCGGCCAACCGCGTCGCCCCGGTCAGCTACGACAAGCCGAGCCTGGCCGAGCTGACGCGGCCGAATCCGCGCGTGACGATGGCCGCGCGCCGCCCGCGGGCGAAGGTCCGGCTCGCCCAGCTGCGCAAGCGCTACGCCCGCCTCCAGCGGCACGACCGCCGCAGGATCGCCACGCGGGCGCGTCCGGTCCGGCTGGCGAAACGCCTGCCCCCGCGGAAGCTCGCGCATCTCCAGACGGCGCCGGTGGCATGGCCGGTCGGGTCGATCCCCGTCGCGTACCGGCTGCCCGAGCGTCCGGTCGAGCGCCCGTGGGTGCCGCAGGACGACAACCGCTGGCACGCGACGATCCTGCCGGCCTCGTCGCTGCGCCCGCGGCGATCCTGACAGGTTCCGAGACGGCACCGCATCGGACGCCGGGACCGGGCCCAATACGCCGCACCGCAGGCGGGGCGGGCGGTTGAACCGCGCCGCCCGCGTCACGTTGTGCCGGCGGAGTCCCCCATGACTGTCATCCGCCTCCTCGTTGCCGGCTTGGCCGTCGCGCTCAGCCTCGGCGCCGCGCGGGCGGTCGATCGCGATCCGACCGGCGGCATCGCCCCTCCCGCCGCGGTCGAGCCGGTCCAGGATGCCGCCATCATCGGAGACACCGCGCGGAACCTCGCGGTGACGCTGCCGGAGCAGAGCGTGACCACCACGGCTGCGCCGAAACCGCTGCCGCCGCTGAAGCCCCTGCCGAAATGGGATCCGCGCGTCTGCATCGGCTGCTGAGCCGCCGTCATCGCGGCAGGAACCGGCGCACGGCCCGTCCCGACAGGGCTGCCCCGATGCATCAGGTCGCTGGTTGTCGGCGGAACTTGGCGGCGCCCGGGCGCGTCGGCTTCGTGAACCCCCACACGCTTCAGAGTCTGACCATGCGCATCCTTCTTCTCGCCGGCCTCTGCCTGTCGCCGCTCGTCTCGACCCAGGTCCTGGCCCAGGTCCAGCAGAACAACCCCAACGCCGCGAACCAATCCATGGAGTACAACAGCCAGATGCGCTCGCTGCGGCAGGAGCAGACGACGCAGGGCAACACGCTCCAGATGAATATCGAGCGGAACCAGGCCGCGACGCCCAGCCCCAATACCGGGCCGAACGCGATCGCCCCGATCGGCGGCGGCACCGGCGTCGGCGTCGGCCGCTGAGCCGGCGGCTCGACCCGATCGGCCGAAGAATCACAGGTTCACCGCGCGGGCCAGCCGGGACGGTGAACCTGTGATCGCATGGCGTCGGCGGATGTCGCGCCGCCGATAACCGTCACGCCGCCGCGGGCAGGGCGGGGCGGCTCTCGATCGCCTTGCGCACGATCGCCTCGACCGCTTCCCGCCGCGCCCCGGACAGGGGCTTGCGCGGCGCCCGTACGTGCTCGGTCGAGTTGATGGCGAGGGCTTCGGCGAGCTTGATGTTCTGGACCAGGTAGGTCGAGACATCGAGGTCGAGGAGCGGCCGGAACCAGCGGTAGATCGCCAGCGCCTCCTTGAGGCGGCCCGCCTGCATCAGGCGGTAGATCGCGACCGTCTCCGCCGGGAAGGCGCAGACGAGGCCGGCGACCCAGCCGCAGGCGCCGACCGCGAGGGCCTCCAGGGCGAGGTTGTCGACGCCGGTGAGCACGGCGTAGCGGTCGCCCAGCCGGTTGATGATCTCGGTGGTGCGCCGGATGTCGTCGGAGGATTCCTTGATGGCGACAAAGCGCGGATCCGCGGCCAGCGCCTCCATGATCTCGGGCGTCACGTCGACCCGGTATGCGACCCGGTTGGAATAGATCATCACCGGCAGGTCGCCCGCGGCCGCGACGGCCCGCAAGGTCTCGACCGTCTCGGCCGGGTCGGTGTGATAGATCGGGCTCGGCACCACCATGAGGCCGCTGGCCCCGGCCTTGGCCGCCTTGGCGGCGAGCGCGCAGGCCTCGCGGGTCCCCGCCTCGGACACGGTCAGCAGGGTCGGCTTGCCGTTGGTGACCGACTGGGCCCGCTGGAGCACCGCGATGCGCTCGTCATGGGACAGCATCGGCCCCTCGCCCAGCGAGCCGCACACGATGATGCCGTCGCAGCCCGCCTCCATCTGGATGCTGAAGCAGCGCTCCATCTCGGCGTGGTCGAGGCTGCCGTCGGGCTTGAACTTGGTCGTGACGGCGGGAATGACACCTGTCCACATGGTCGAAGATCCTTCTGAATCATGGGGTTGAACGGCACCGCGCCTGGGCCGCGCGGCCATGGCTTCGCCCACGCCTCGCGCGGCGCGGCGGCGAAATCGGACTGCCCGCCGGGGCAGGGGGCGTGGCTCAGGCCGCCTCGGCGGCCGGCGCGCGCTCGCGGGTGGCGGTCAGGACCGGGCGCCTCTTGCCCCGCTCGGCCCGGCGCCGGCGCAGGTGCAGGAACTCGCCGACGACGCCGCGCCGGAAGAACGAGACGCAGACGATGAAGATCAGGCCGATCACCACGGTGACGAGGTCGCCGATGGTCGCGAGGTAGTTCTGCAGCCCGACCACCAGCCCGGCCCCGAGCAGCGGCCCGAAGATCGTGCCGACGCCCCCGAGCAGGGTCATCAGCACCACCTCGGTCGAGGTGTGCAGCGAGACGTCGTTGAGGGAGACGAGCTGGAACACCAGCGCCTTCATCGCCCCGGCATAGCCGGCCACCGCAGCCGAGATCACGAAGGCCAGGAGCTTGAACCGGTCCGTGTCGTAGCCGAGCGAGGTCGCCCGGGCCTCGTTGTCCCGCACCGCCTGCAGGATCTGGCCGAAGGGCGAGTGGACGACGCGGTCGACGAACAGGAAGCCCGCCGCGAACAGCGCCAGCGTCACGTAGTACATCGCCGTGTCGGAGGAGAGGTCGAGCCCGAACAGGCTGCCGCGCGGGATGCCCTGGAGTCCGTCCTCACCGCCGGTCCAGCGAAACTGCACCGCCAGGAAGTAGACGATCTGCGAGAGCGCCAGGGTGATCATCGCGAAGTAGATGCCCCGCCGCCGGATCGCGAGGCCGCCGATGGCGAAGCCGATGAGCGCCGCCGCGGCGACGCCCGCCACGAAGGCCGCCGGCATCCCCAGCGGGTGGTTGCCGAACCGGATCATCAGGGCGCCGGTGACGTAGCCGGCGCTGCCCAGGAAGGCGGCGTGCGCGAAGGAGACGAGCCCGGTAAATCCCAGGAGCAGGTTGAAGGCGCAGGCGAACAGCCCGTAGCACATCACCTTCATCACGAAGACCGGGTAGATCAGCCCCGGCACGAACGGCACGACCAGGGCGAGCCCGATCAGGACCAGAAAGATCTTGACGGTGTTCGACATCGGCTCCCCTCAGGCTTCGCGGCCGAACAGGCCGGCCGGGCGCACCAGCAGGGCCAGCGCCATGATGACGAACACCACCACGGTGGAGGCCTCGGGGTAGACCACCTTGGTCAGCCCCTCGATCAGCCCGAGGGCGAGGCCGGTCATCATCGCGCCGAGGATCGAGCCGAGCCCGCCAATCACCACCACGGCGAAGACGATGTTGAGCAGGTTGCCGCCCATCAGCGGCGTCACCTGCATGATCGGCGCGGCCAGCACCCCGGCGATGCCGGCGAGCGCCACGCCGAACCCGTAGGTGAGGGTGATCATCACCGGCACGTTGATGCCGAAGGCCTGGAGCAGGCGCGGGTTCTCGGTGCCGGCGCGCAGATAGGCGCCGAGCTTGGTCCGCTCGAACAGGTACCAAGTGGCGAAACAGATCAGCAGCGAAGCCACGACCACGAAGACGCGGTATTTCGGCAGCAGCATGAAGCCGACATCGACCGGCCCCTGCAGGATCTCCGGCGGCTCGTAGCCCTGGCCGGAGACGCCGAACGCGTAGCGGAACGCCCCCTCCATCACCAGAGCCACCCCGAAGGTCAGGAGCAGGCCGTAGAGGTGGTCGAGATGGTAGAGCCGGCGCAGCAGCGTGCGCTCGATGACCATGCCGAACAGGGCGACGCAGAGCGGCGCCAGCACCAGCGCGACCCAGAAACTGATCTGGACGTCGGGATAGCCGAGCCAAGGCCCGATCTGGGTCAGCCCGATCCAGGCCAGGAAGGCGGCCATCATGAACTGCGCCCCGTGGGTGAAGTTGATGATGTTGAGCAGCCCGAAGATGATCGCGAGCCCCATACTCAGCAGGGCGTAGAAGCAGCCGCCGATCAGGCCGATGGTGAGCTGGGCCAGGAAGGCCTGGAGGGTGATGTCCATAGCGGGGTCACCGGCGGGTTGGAGGGGTCGGACGGTCTTTTCGGGGCTGCACCACAAGGGCTACGGCTCCACAGGGTCGAGGCACCGTCACTCTTGCAGGGCTCGACGTGCCCCCTCTCCCGAGCGGGAGAGGGTTGGGGTGAGGGGCCAGGTCTTTCCGGAGATGTCGCATCCCTCACCCTGTCCCCCCTCCCGCACGGGAGAGGGAACCCTCGCCTTCTCCGGGGCAAACCTCTGTAGCCCGCAGCCACACCGGGTAGGGGACGCGTCATCCCGAAGGCCGGTGCGCGCCCTTGCGCGACAGCGTTTCACCCCTTGGCGTTGAGCGGGCAGCTGTCGGACGGCTTCGGGAACACCTCGTCGCCGCTCAGGACCGCCCGGACGTTGTAGAAGTCCCAGTCGCGCTTGGATTCCGACGGCTTCTTCACCTGAAGGAGCAGCATGTCGTGGACGAGGGCACCGTCGGCGCGCAGCCTGCCGTTGCGGATCACCGCGTCGTCGATGGTCATGGTGCGCAGCTTGGCCATCACGGTGCCGGCCTCGTCGGTGCCCGCCGCCTGGATCGCCTTGAGGTAGCTCAGCACGGCCGAGTAGACCGCCGCCTGGGAAGCGCTCGGCATGCGCTTCATCTTGGCGAAGTACTTCTCCGCGAAGGCGCGCGAGCGGTCGTCGTAATCCCAGTAGAAGGCTTCCGTAAGGTACATATCCTGGGCCTTGGCCAGCCCGAGGCTCTTCACGTCGGTGATGTAGGTCAGCAGCGGCGCGATCACCTGCTTGTCGCTGCGGCCGATACCGTACTCGGCGGCCTGCTTGACCGCGTTGACCGTGTCGCTGCCGGCATTGGCCAGCGCGATCACCTGCGCGCCGCTCCCCTGGGCCTTCAGCATGAAGGAGGAGAAGTCGCCGCCCGGGAAGGGGTGGCGCGAGACGCCCAGCACCTTGCCGCCCTCGGCCTCCACCACCGCGGAGGCGTCCTTCTCGAGGGAATGGCCGAAGGTGTAATCGGCGGTCACGAAGTACCAGGTCTTGCGGCCGGTCTTCAGCAGCGCCTTGGCGGTACCGGCCGCGAGCGCATAGGTGTTGACCATCCACTGCGCGTTGAGCGGCGAGCACTTCTCGTTGATCGCCGCCATGGCGACCCCGGCCGAGAGCATCGTCACCCGGTTCTTCTGCTTGGCGATCTCCATCACGGCGAGCGCCGTCGAGGAGGTCGGGAAGTCGGCGATCATGTCGACCTTGCCCTGGTCGAACCATTCCCGGGCGAGGTTGGCCGCGATGTCGGGCTTGTTCTGGTGGTCGGCCGCGATGAGCTCGACCGGGGCGTTCAGCACCTTGCCGCCCATCTCGTCGATGGCGATCTGCGCCGCCACGGCCGAGCCGCGCCCGGTGAAATCGGAATAGATCCCCGACAGGTCGTTGAGGATGCCGATCTTGACGACGCCGTCGCTGACCGCCTCGGCGGCAAGCGAAGGCAGGGCGGCCGACGCGAGCGACGCGCCGAGCACGCAACCGATGAACCGTGACCGCATGTTCCCGCCTCCTGTTCGTCCCGCCTGTTCTTCCCCTGCCGGGGTCTGACTGTGCATCGTCTTGTTCCGAAAGCCGGCAGCCACCTTTCGGGACGATGCTCTAGACGCCGAGCAGGCGCCCGACCTCGGCCTCCCTGGCCGCCACCTCGTCCGCCGGAATCTCGGCCGCGACGCGGCCGTTCTCGATCACGTAATGGCGGTCGGCGAGGTGGCGGGCGAAGTGGAAGTTCTGCTCCACCAGCACGATGGTGAAGCCCCGGCTCTTGAGCAGGGCCACCGCCCGGCCGAGCGCCTCGACGATGACCGGGGCCAGCCCCTCGGTGATCTCGTCGAGCAGCAGGATGCGGGCGCCCGTGGTTAGGATGCGGCCGAGCGCCAGCATCTGCTGCTCGCCGCCCGAGAGGCGACCGCCGCCGCTATCGGCCCGCTCGGCGAGGTTCGGGAACATCGCCAGCACCTCGGCCACCGACATCCCGTCGGGCCCGAGGCGGGGCAGGAGGGTGAGGTTCTCCTGCGTCGTGAGCGAGCGGTAGATGCCGCGCTCCTCTGGGCAATAGCCGAGGCCGAGCCGAGCGATCCGGTGCGTGCTGAGCCGGACCGTCTCCTGCCCGCGCACCCGCACCGAGCCGGCGCGGCGATCGGTCAGGCCGAGGATCGCCTTGAGGGTGGTGCTGCGCCCGGCGCCGTTGCGCCCGAGCAGGGTCACGCATTCGCCCTCGCGCACGGTGAGGTCGATCCCGTGCAGGACGTGGCTTTCGCCGTACCAGGCTTCGAGCCCGCTTATCTCCAGGGCGGCGGATTCAGGCAAGTCCATCTCAGGCATGCCCGCCCCCGAGATAGGCCGCCTTCACCCCGGGATCGGCGGAGACGTCTTCGTAGCGGCCCTGCGCCAGGATCTCGCCGCGCTGGAGCACGGTGATCGCGTCGCAGAGGTCGGCCACCACCGACATGTTGTGCTCGACCATCAGGATGGTGCGGCCGACGGCGATCCGCCGGATCAGGCGCTTGATCCGGTCGACGTCGTCGATGGCCATGCCCTGGGTCGGCTCGTCGAGCAGGAGCAGGGGCGGATCCAGCGCCAGCGTCGTCGCGATCTCCAGGGTGCGCTTGCGCCCGTAGGACAGGTCGGCGGCATTCGCCTCGGCGTAGTCGGCCAGCCCGACGTCGGACAGGAGCGCCATGGCCTCGTCGTCCAGCACCGACAGCGACCGGATCGAGCGCCAGAACGCGTATTGCGTCCCGAGGCGCCGCTGCAGCGCGACGCGGACATTGTCGCGCACGCTCATGTGCGGGAAGGTCGCCGAGATCTGGAACGAGCGCACGATCCCCCGCCGGGCGATCGCCGCCGCGCTGTCGTGGGTGATGTCGGTGCCCTCGTAGAGGATGCGCCCGCCGGTCGGCGTGTGGACCTTCGTCAGCAGGTTGAAGAACGTGGTCTTGCCGGCGCCGTTCGGGCCGATGAGCGCGTGAATTGCATGGCGCCGGACTGCGAAGTCGACGTTGCGCACGGCCGTGAAGCCTCCGAACGCCTTGGTCAGCCCCTCTGTCACCAATGCGTGCTCAGCCACGGCGCCCTCACCGGTTCACAGTTGTAGATTGTATAAAATCTCCAGGTGCGTCAAGACCCTCGTTTCGAGGCGTCTGGAGGGTGTCGCTCACCCGGCATGGGCCTGACGATAGATTGCCACGAGCGAGACGGCGGCGTGCGCGATATGGGCCCGCAGCAGGTCGGCGGCGGCGTTGACCTGGCCGGCCTCGCACAGCGCCACGATCTGCGTGTGCTCGTGGTCGGCGCGTTCGGTGTCCCCGGAGGCGGAGAGCTGCAGGCGCGTCGGGCGATCGCAATCCTGGAGCAGGCCGGCGACGATGGTGAGCGAGCGGGGGCGGTCGGCGTAGCGCAGGAGATCGAGGTGAAAGCTCCGGTTCAGCTCGCCCCATCGATCGACCTGGCCGGCCTCGAGCGCTGCGCCGTACTCATCGGTCAAACTGCGCAGCCGCCGGTAATCCGCCGCCGCGAATCGGCGGGCGGAGAGCGCCAGCAGCGGCGGCTCGAGCTGCTCGCGCAGGCGGAAGATGTCTTCGACCTCCTCCACGGACAGGCCGGTGACCACGGCCCCGCGATGCGGGACGATCTTGACCAGGCCCTGCGCCTCCAGCTGCAGCAGCGCCTCCCGGACCGGAATGCGGCTGATGCCGAACTCCTCCGCGAGCGCATCCTGGCGCAGCTGGATTCCGGGCGCGAACTCGCCGTTCAGGATTCGCTGACGCAGCGACTCGGTGACGGCCGCCGAGACCGTCTTGTGACGCAGGCGATCGGGGGCGGGCGGCGAAGCAGCCGAAGCGGACATGGGCACCTCAGGAGAATGGTAGATTTTATCCAGAAACCTGGCACCGGGACAAACCATGGCGTCCGGGTGGCCTACGACCGGGCGCATCCGATGAAGCGGACCGCCTCAGCGCGGGGACCGGCCGCCATCGCTTGGGTGGTCGGGCGCGGCATGCCCGGTTCAACCGCCACCGCCGCCGGCCCGGCCATTACGCGTGCTGACCAGGCCCGCTCGAAGCCTTGCCGCCCTCGATCACCTCGAGGAGGCTATTCAGGCAGATCTACACCCCGCTCTCGAAACGCCAAAGTCCCAGGCCTCATGCGAAGGTCGCGCTTCCATGAGGCGCGCATCTTCATTCTGCGGGACGAAGGACTGGCCCATCACCCTGAAGTCGCGGACGCACCATTCAGGGGAGGGCGTGCTCGCGTTGCGCGATGCAGCCGTGCAGCACCATGTTGGTGTGAAGATCGACGATCTCGGATTTGGATAGTCTTCCCTCGGGCTTGTACCAGGTACACACCCCGGTCAGCATCGCGAGAATGCTATAGGCGGTGATCCGCGTGTCGTGGATGTCGAACTCGCCCGTGGCGACGCCGGCATCGAGCACCGCCATCAGCTTACCCTCATAGGCGCGCCGCATGGCGACGATCGTCGCGTAATGCGGCGCATCCAGGGAGCGCAGCTCGAAATTGGCGATGAAGACGTCCTGCTTCTTTTCGAGGTGGTAGACGATGTGATGGCGGATGAAGGTGCGGAGGCGGTCCGTGGCCGTGTCCGGCGCCGCCGCGAGGGCCGCATCGGTCTGCGCCAGCAGGGCCTCCATGTGCTCGCGGATGAGATCGAACAGGAGATCCTGTTTGGTGCGGATGTGGTTGTAGAGCGACGACGCCTGTATCCCCACCTCGGATGCCAGGTCGCGCAGGCTCATCGCGCCGAAGCCGTGGCGATAGATGAGCTTCAACCCGGCACGCCGGATCGCCGCGGCGGTGCGCATCCCTTTGGGTCCAGCGATGCGACTCATCAAACCCTTTCCGGCAAACCGCCCGCCACCCGGCTCGGCCCGTATACAGGCCGGGCAGACCAGTCAAACAAAACGAACGGCCGATCGTTTGCAAACGCTTGCCGAAGGGTAAAAACTAACGTACGTACGTTTGTAACGAGGGCACGCAGCCGGCCCCGCGGGAGGACGCTCATGCTGAACGGCCTGAAAGGCTTCGATTTCGGCCTCGGCGAGACGGCCGACGCCCTGCGCGCCGAGGTCGCCCGGTTCGCATCCGCCGAGATCGCGCCGCGGGCCGCCGAGATCGATCGGCGCAACGACTTCCCCGCCGATCTCTGGCGCAAGTTCGGGGATCTCGGCGTGCTCGGGGTCACCGTCGGCGAGGAATATGGCGGTGCCGGCATGGGCTACCTCAATCACGTGGTGATCATGGAGGAGATCAGCCGGGCCTCGGCCTCCGTGGGCCTCTCCTACGGCGCGCACTCGAACCTGTGCGTCAACCAGATCCACCGCAACGGCACCGAAGACCAGAAGCGCCGATACCTTCCGAAGCTCGTCTCGGGCGCGGATGTCGGCGCCCTGGCCATGTCGGAGCCGGGCTCGGGCTCGGACGTGGTGTCCATGCGCCTGCGCGCGGACAAGCGCGGTGACCGCTACGTCCTGAACGGCACCAAGATGTGGATCACCAATGGCCCCGACGCGAATGTCCTCGTCGTCTACGCCAAGACGGATGCCGAAGCGGGGCCGCGCGGGATCACCGCCTTCCTGATCGAGAAGACGTTCCCGGGCTTCTCCACCGCCCAGAAGCTCGACAAGCTCGGCATGCGCGGCTCCAATACCTGCGAGCTGGTGTTTCAGGACTGCGAAGTCCCGGAGGAGAACGTGCTCGGGCAGGTCGGGCGCGGCGTCAACGTTCTGATGAGCGGGCTCGACTACGAGCGGGCCGTGCTCGCGGCCGGCCCCCTCGGCCTCATGCAGGCCTGCCTGGATGTCGTGCTGCCGTACATCCACGAGCGCAAGCAGTTCGGCCAGCCCATCGGCACGTTCCAGCTGATGCAGGGCAAGGTCGCCGACATGTACACGATCGCCAATGCGGCGCGGGCCTATGTCTATGCCGTCGCGAAAGCCTGCGACCGAGGCCAGACGACCCGCAAGGACGCGGCCGGAGCGATCCTCTTCGCCGCCGAGAAGGCGACCTGGATGGCGCTCGAGGCGATCCAGTCCCTGGGCGGCAACGGCTACATCAACGATTACCCGACGGGACGGCTGCTGCGCGACGCCAAGCTCTACGAGATCGGCGCCGGCACCAGCGAGATCCGCCGCATGCTGATCGGTCGCGAGCTGTTCAACGAGACCGCCTGACCGAACCCCGGGCTTCGACCTCCCGCGCCATTCAGGCTCGATCGTCGAAGGTCAGGGTTTCAAACGGTCCTCGACCGTTCGCGGGTGCGGGGCGGTGCCCCGCGGGAACGCGCACCTCTGAGGTGTAAGGGACATGCCGACGCTGGACACCACGCTGGATCTCCGCTCCGCCGAGGCCCGGTCCAACGACGCGCATATGCGCGGGCTGGTGGCGGATCTCCGCGCGACCGCGGCGCGGATCCGCCTCGGCGGCGGGCAGACGGCGCGCGAGCGGCACCTGTCGCGCGGCAAGCTGCTGCCGCGGGATCGCATCGCGGCCCTGATCGACCCCTTCTCGCCGTTCCTCGAAGTCGGCCAGCTCGCCGCGCACGGCTTGTACGGGGGCGAGATTCCCGCGGCCGGGATCATCACCGGGATCGGCCGGGTCAGCGGGCGCGAGTGCATGATCGTCGCCAACGACGCCACCGTGAAGGGCGGGACCTATTTTCCGTTGACGGTGCAGAAGCACCTGCGCGCGCAGGAAATCGCTCAGCAGAACCGGCTGCCCTGCCTCTACCTGGTCGACAGCGGCGGCGCCAACCTGCCCAACCAGGACGAGGTCTTCCCCGGCCGCGACCATTTCGGACGGATCTTCTTCAACCAGGCCACCATGTCGGCCGAGGGGATCGCGCAGATAGCCGTGGTGATGGGCTCCTGCACCGCCGGCGGCGCCTACGTGCCGGCGATGTGCGACGAGTCGATCATCGTGCGCAATCAGGGCACGATCTTCCTCGCCGGACCGCCCCTGGTGAAGGCCGCCACCGGCGAGGTGGTCAGCGCCGAGGATCTCGGCGGCGCGGACGTCCACAGCCGAACCTCGGGGGTCACCGACCATTACGCCGAGACCGACGCGCATGCGCTCGGCATCGCCCGGAGCATCGTCGCGAGCCTGAATTCCGTGAAGCGGCCCTCGATGGCGCTGCGCAAGCCCATGCCGCCGCGCTACGCCGCGGAGGAGCTCTACGCGGTCGTGCCGTCGAACCTGCGCACGCCCTACGACGTGCGCGAGGTCATCGCCCGGCTGGTGGACGACAGCGCGTTCGACGAGTTCAAGCGGCTCTACGGCCAGACCCTGGTCTGCGGCTTCGCGCATGTCTGGGGCTACCCGGTGGGCATCGTGGCCAATAACGGCATCCTGTTCTCGGAGAGCGCGCAGAAGGGCGCGCACTTCATCCAGCTCTGCGCGCAGCGCGGCATCCCCCTCGTGTTCCTCCAGAACATCACCGGCTTCATGGTGGGCAAGCGGTACGAGGCCGGCGGCATCGCCAAGGACGGTGCCAAAATGGTCACCGCCGTCGCCACGGCCGCGGTGCCGAAGTTCACGATCATCATCGGCGGCAGCTTCGGGGCCGGCAATTACGGCATGTGCGGCCGCGCCTACGCGCCGCGCTTCCTGTGGATGTGGCCGAACGCCCGCATCGGCGTGATGGGCGGCGAGCAGGCGGCCGCGGTCCTGGCCACGGTGCGGCGGGACGGCATCGAGGGCCGCGGCGAGAGCTGGTCGCAGGAGGACGAGGAGGCCTTCAAGGCGCCGATCCGCGACCAGTACGAGCGGCAGGGCCACCCGTATTATTCGAGCGCCCGGCTCTGGGACGACGGCGTGATCGACCCGGCCGACACGCGGCGCGTGCTGGCGCTGGGCCTCTCCGCCAGCCTGAACGCGCCGATCGCCCAGACCCGCTTCGGCCTGTTCCGGATGTGAGCGCGATGATGACCGAGACCATCCTGGAGGCGGTGGATGCGCGCGGCGTCGCCACCCTGACCCTCAATCGCCCGGATCGGCACAACGCGTTCGACGACGCCCTGATCGCGGATCTCACCGCGGCCCTGCTCCGCCTGGGCGACGAGCCCGGGATCCGGGCCGTGGTCCTGGCGAGCCGCGGCCGCAGCTTCTCCGCCGGGGCCGACCTCGACTGGATGCGCCGGATCGCCCGCCAGCCTCCCGACGCCAACTGCGCCGACGCGGCCGGGCTCGCGCGCCTGATGCACACGCTGGACCGGCTGCCCAAGCCGACCCTGGCCCTGGTGCAGGGCGCGGCCTACGGGGGCGGCGTCGGCCTGGTCGCGTGCTGCGACGTGGCAATCGCCTCCGAGCGGGCGAGCTTCTGCCTCAGCGAGGTGAAGCTCGGCCTGACCCCGGCGACCATCAGCCCCTACGTGGTGAATGCCATCGGCCCGCGCTGGGCCCGCCGCCTGTTCCAGACCGCCGAAATCGTCCCGGCCGCGCGGGCGCGGGAGATCGGTCTCGTGCACGAGGTGGTCGCCGAGGACGCGCTGGCCACGGCGGGCGAAGCGGTACTCCGGGCCGCCCTGCAGGGTGCGCCCGGGGCTCAGGCGGACGCCAAGGATCTCGTCTTCCTCTGCGAGGGCCGGCCGATCGACGCCGATCTCATGGGCGAGACCGGGCGGCGCATCGCGCTGCGCCGCGCCTCGGCCGAAGGGCAGGAGGGTATCGCGGCCTTCCTCGAGAAGCGCCCGCCGGCCTGGCGGCAGGATTGAGGAGCCGCACGATGTTCCGCAAGATCCTCGTCGCCAACCGGGGGGAGATCGCCTGCCGGGTGATCGACACCGCCCGGCGGCTCGGCATCGCCACGGTGGCCGTCTATTCCGAGGCGGATGCCGGGGCCCGGCACACGCGACTCGCCGACGAGGCCTGGCCGATCGGTCCGGCCCCGGCACGCCAGAGCTATCTGGTGGCCGACACCATCCTCGACGCTGCCCGGCGCTCCGGTGCGGAGGCGATCCATCCCGGCTACGGCTTCCTGTCCGAGAACGCCGCGTTCGCGCAAGCTTGCGCCGAGGCCGGCCTCGCCTTCATCGGGCCGCCCCCGGCCGCGATCCGGGCCATGGGTTCCAAGGCCGAATCCAAGGCCCTGATGGAGCGGGCCGGCGTGCCGCTGGTGCCCGGCTACCACGGCGAAGCGCAGGACATTCCGGTGCTGCGGGAGGCGGCGGCGCGGATCGGCTACCCGGTGCTGATCAAGGCCTCGGCCGGCGGCGGCGGCAAGGGCATGCGCATCGTCGCGTCGGCGGACGACATCGCGGCCGCGATCGAGGGGGCCAAGCGCGAGGCGGCGGCCTCCTTCGGCGACGACCGGGTGCTGATCGAGAAGTACCTCACCCGCCCCCGCCATATCGAGATCCAGGTCTTCGCCGACACCCAGGGCCGGACCGTCTCGCTGTTCGAGCGCGACTGCTCGATCCAGCGGCGGCACCAGAAGGTCCTGGAGGAGGCGCCAGCCCCGGGGATGGACCCGCTGCGCCGCAAGCAGATGGGCGAGGCCGCCGTCGCCGCAGCCCGGGCGGTCGGTTACGTCGGCGCCGGAACGGTGGAGTTCATCGCGGAGGGCGACGCCTTCTACTTCATGGAGATGAACACCCGCCTGCAGGTCGAGCATCCCGTCACCGAGATGGTCACGGGCCTGGATCTGGTGGAGTGGCAGCTGCGCGTGGCGGCGGGTGAGCCGCTGCCCCTCGGGGAAGACCGCCTCGCCCTGCGCGGGCACGCCATCGAGGCGCGCATCTACGCCGAGGACCCGGACCGGGATTTCCTGCCGGCCGTCGGCACGCTCGTCCATCTGCGCCAGCCGCAGGACGTCCCCGGCCGGGTGCGGGTCGATACCGGGATCGTGCAGGGCGACCAGATCACCGCGCATTACGATCCGATGATCGCCAAGCTGATCGTCTGGGGCGAGGATCGCCCGACCGCTCTCCGGCGCCTGAGCGCGGCCCTGGCCGAATACGCGGTGGTCGGCGTCACGACCAATCTCGACCTGCTGCGCTCCATCGCCGGCCACGACGCCTTCGCGGCCGGGGACCTGGATACCGGCTTCATCGCGCGCCACGCGCCCGACCTCCTCGGGGGAGCTTCGGCCGCCCCGGATTCCGACGGTTCGGGAACCGCCGCTCTGGCGGCCGCGGCCCTGTCGGTGGTGAGCGACCGGGCGGCGGAGAATGCCGGGCGGGCACAGGCCACCGGTGATCCGTGGTCCCCCTGGGCCGCGGCGGATGCCTGGCGGATGAACGGGGAGGCCGCTCAAGACCTGCGTTTCCGCCAGGATGATGCGCCCGCGATCACCCTGCGCGTCCATCCGCTGGCCGACGGGTCTTACCGTCTCGCCTGGTCGGGCCGCTCCGTGCAGGCGGCGTTGTCGGCCGATGCGGCGGGGCCGCTTCTGGCGATCGACGGCGTGACGCGGCGGTTGCGGGTGGTCTGGCACAGCGCGGAATGCACGGTGATCCTGGCGGGGCGGAACCACACCCTCGTCCTCGAGGATCCGCTGGCGCCACCCCAGACCGAAGCGGCCGGCAGCGATCGCGTGACGGCCCCGGTTCCGAGCCGCGTGACCCATGTGCTGGTGGGGCCGGGCGATGTCGTGGAGAAGAACGCGCCGCTGGTGATCATCGAGGCGATGAAGATGGAGATCACCCTGCGGGCACCGCAGCGGGGCACCATCGCGCAGGTTCGTCACGCCGTGGACGACATGGTCGAGGAGGGAACGGAACTCGTCACCTTCGCGGCCGAGGAGCCGGGGCCATGACCTATCCGGAGCGCGTGCGCATCGTCGAGGTCGGCCCGCGGGACGGGCTGCAGAACGAGCCGCCCACCATACCCACGGCTGCCAAGGTCGCGCTGATCGAGGCGCTGGCCGATGCCGGCTTGACCAGCATCGAGGCCGGAAGCTTCGTGTCGCCCCGATGGGTGCCCCAGATGGCCGACACCGCGGAGGTGCTGGCGCAGCTTCGGCCCCGGCCGGGAATCCGCTACCCGGTGCTGGTGCCCAATCCCCAGGGCCTGGAGCGTGCGCGCGCCTGCGGGGTCCGTGAGGTCGCCGTCTTCGCCGCCGCCTCGGAAAGCTTTTCCCGCCGCAACATCAATTGCTCGGTCGCTGAGAGCCTCGAGCGCTTCGCCCCGGTCGTCGAGACGGCGCGTGCCGCCGGCCTCCGGGTACGCGGCTACGTCTCCTGCGTGCTGGGTTGCCCGTACGAGGGGGCGGTCGCGGCGGCGGCCGTCGCGCAGGTCGCCGAGGCTCTTCTGGGCATGGGCTGCTACGAGATCTCGCTCGGCGACACGATCGGCACCGGGACCCCGCTGGCCGCGCGGCGGCTGGTGGAAGGTGTCGCGTCGGCCGTGCCGCTGGAACGGATCGCCCTGCATTTCCACGACACCTACGGCCAGGCGCTGGCGAACCTCCTCGCCTGCCTCGATCTGGGCGTGTCCGTGATCGACAGCGCGGTGGCGGGCCTCGGCGGCTGTCCCTATGCGCGGGGCGCCACCGGCAACGTCGCCACGGAAGACGTCGCCTACATGCTGCGCGGCATGGGGATCGAGACCGGCATCGACTTGGAAGCCCTGGTCGATGCGGGGCTCTCGATCACCCGTCACCTGAACCGGGAGCCGGCGTCGAAGGCCGCGCGCGCCATCCTGTCCCGGCGGCAGGCCGCGTCCTGATCGAGCGGCCGAACCGTGATGGCGCCCCGGCGCCCCCCGGATCATGATGCGGACCCGTCGAATCGGATCCCGTCGAGGCAAGAAGACCAAGACAAGCAGACCAAGAAACGACGCAGCGCATACGGTCGTGACCGCGCAAGACGGCACGACCCGCGTGATGGGGAGGATGGAATGACCAACCAGGTGTTGAGTTATGTCCATGGTGCGGCCGATGCGCCGCTGCTCGGCCAGACGATCGGCCAGGCCCTCGCGCGTGCGGCCGCGGACTGGGCGGACCAGCCGGCCCTGATCGCGTCCGCCCAGGGCATCCGATGGACCTGGCGGGAGCTGAGCGATCGCGCCGATGCCTTCGCGGCAGGCCTGCTCGCCCTCGGCCTGCAGCCCGGCGATCGGATCGGCATCTGGTCGCTTAACCGCGCCGAGTGGACGGTCACTCAATTCGCCGCCGCGCGGGCCGGCCTGATCCTGGTCACGATCAATCCGGCCTATCGCCTGTCCGAGCTGGAATTCGCGCTCAACAAGGTCGGCTGCGCAGCTCTGGTCACGGCGACCGCGTTCAAGACCAGCGATTATCTCGGCATGATCGGCAGCCTCGCGCCCGAGCTCGCCGCCTCGGTTCCGGGCCGGCTCGCCGCCGCCCGCCTGCCGCAGCTGCGCAGCGTCATCCAGATCGGCGGGCCGCCGGCTCTGGGGACGATCGCCTTCGAGGAAGTGGCGGCCCTGGGCGGCGCCGGCGAACGCGCGCGGCTGCGCGGGCTCGCCGACCAGCTCCAGTTCGACGACGCGGTGAACATCCAGTTCACCAGCGGCACCACCGGCTCGCCCAAGGGCGTGACGCTGACGCACCACAACATCCTCAACAACGGTTTCTTCATCGGCCGCGCCCTGCGGCTCGGCGCGGCGGACCGGATCTGCATCCCGGTGCCGCTGTATCACTGCTTCGGGATGGTCATCGGAAACCTGGCGGCGCTCACCCATGGCAGCGCCATGGTCTATCCGGGGGAGGGATTCGACCCGCACGCGACCCTCGAAACCGTGCAGGCCGAAGGCTGCACCGCGCTCTACGGCGTGCCGACCATGTTCATCGCCGAGCTCGACCATCTGGATTTCGCACGCTTCGATCTCGGCACGTTGCGCACCGGCGTGATGGCGGGCGCACCGTGCCCGATCCAGGTCATGCGGCGGGTGGTGGAGCGCATGCACATGCGCGAGATCACCATCGCGTACGGCATGACCGAGACGAGCCCGGTCAGCTTCCAGAGCGCCGTCGACGACCCGCTGGAGCGGCGCGTCGCGACGGTGGGCCGGGTCCACCCCCATCTGGAGGTGAAGATCGTGAACGCGGAAGGGCGCGTCGTGCCCCGCGGCGAACCCGGCGAGCTGTGCACCCGCGGCTATTCGGTCATGCGCGGCTACTGGGACGACCCGGCGAAGTCCGACGCGGTCATCGACGCCGCGGGCTGGATGCACACCGGCGATCTCGCCACCCTGGACGCCGACGGCTATTGCAACATCGTCGGCCGCCTCAAGGATATGGTCATTCGGGGCGGCGAGAACCTCTATCCCCGTGAGATCGAGGAATATCTCTACCGCCATCCGAAGATCCAGGATGTCCAGGTCTTCGGGGTTTCCGATCTGAAATACGGTGAAGAGCTCTGCGCCTGGATCAGGGTGCGCGACGGAGAAACGGTGTCGGAAGACGAGGTGCGCGCCTTCTGCCGGGGACAGATCGCGCACCAGAAGATCCCGCGCTACATCCACTTCGTGGAGTCTTTCCCCATGACCGTCACGGGCAAGGTCCAGAAGTTCAGGATGCGCCACATCGTCGAGGACCAGCTCGGCCTCTCGCGCGACGGCACAGCCTGATGATGCGCTGAAGCGGCGTCGATGGCACTCCCCGACCGACCATCGCACGACGGGCGACGTGGTCGCACCTGTAAGCCCGAATGGGCACAGACATTCATCCGTCGGGCGTGGCGGCGCTGCCATACCGTACCGATCGAGCCGCACAGAGCCGCACCCGAGCCGTTGCGCTTGCGGCGCGGTTGGGTTAGGAAATCGGCGCGGCTAGCACCCGTAGCTCAGCTGGATAGAGCGTTGCCCTCCGAAGGCAAAGGTCACACGTTCGAATCGTGTCGGGTGCGCCAATTTTTCTAATGACTTGGAAACACTCGGCCCAGAGACCGGCGGTGCCACCGCATTGAATCTCTGGCTAGCCGTTCACGATCCCCCCGCCCCCCTATGCCCGCGGCCGCGATCCTCGGCACCGTCGTGCGCTGGCCTAGGTCCAGCGAGAGGCCTCCGACCATCCCGCCGGTCTCGATCCCTGCGATGCAACGTCCGCGCGCCGTGCAGCCGGCTGAGCGATCCCGAAGGCGTCCCTCTGGCGTGGTTCGGGGTCGATACCCTTTCGCCGGGCTCGATCGCCACGGCAGGGAGGCGAGCGCTCGATCGCGCTGGGCCAAACCGCGCGCTTCCACACCACCACGAAAGCTGGCATCCTAGGCCTGTGATCCTTTGGTTGGCCCTTCGGCGGCTGCTTCCGCTTCTGGCGGTTCTGAGCCTTGCCCTGACGCCGGTCGCCGCGCCCGCGGCGGTCGCCGGCATGCATGCGCCGATGGCCCAGGAGGCGGCGGCGCCGCACGGCCACGACCACGGAATGTCCATGGCCGAACACGCCATGGCGGCTATGCCGTGCTGCCCGCCCGAGGCGGCGCCGGCCGATCAGCCGGCGGATGGCGCCAAGGGCTGCCTCAAGGGCTGCCCGCTGATGGCCCTGTGCCTGGGCAGCCTCGCGTCCCTGCCGCCCTCCGGGATCGGCCTTCCGGTGCCCCGGGCTACGGGGACGGCCGCCTTCGCGCTCAGCACCGAGAGGTTCGCCAGCATCACCGGGACGCCGCCGCCCGAGCCGCCCCGAGCCTGAACCCGATGAAGCGGGCCGCCGCGCCCGCGTGAGGCCGCACGCCCGTGTGGCCGGCCATCGTGTTCAGGAGATTCTTCGTGACCCTTCATTCTGTTGCCCAATCCTGGGCGCGCGCCTGCGCGGCCGCGCTCGTCGGCGTCGCCTTGACGGCCCCGGCCCGGGCCGCACCCGCGGATTACCGGTTCGAGCTCGTCACCCAGGAAGCCAAGGTCGGCGAGGCCGTCCTGACGGTCCGCCTGGTCGACACGCGCAGCGGCCAGCCGGTCACCGATGCGGTGATCTTCGCCAAGCGCATCGACATGGCCCCCGACAGCATGGACGAGATGACCTCGACCCTGGCGCAGCTCCCATCCACGGAGCCGGGCCTCTACCGGTTCAAGACCAAGCTCACCATGGCGGGCGGCTGGCGGCTGTCGCTGGGCGCCAAGGTCCAGGGCGAGACCGGCACGGTGAGCGACAAGCTCGTCTTCCGGGCCGTGCCGTGAGCCGCGCGGCCTGGCTGGCCGGGACCCTCGCCGCCCTGGCGGCGGGGGGCGCCGGCTACGGGGCGGGGCGCATGGGCGGCCCCGATCCGGTCCCGCTCTTCGCGCGGGCCTGGGCGGGCTTCGCCGCTGGGCCGGCCGCCGCGCCGGAGGCCGCCACCGGGCCGGTGGTCTATTACCAGGATCCGGACGGCAAGCCGGTCTACTCGCTGTCGCCGATGATGACCGAGGATGGGCGCCTGTTCCGGGCCGTCCAGGCCAGCGAGGATGTGCGCTTCGACCGGCCCACCGCCGAGGACGTCTCGGGTCAGGCCGGGCCGGGGGAGGGCGCCGGGCCGAAAAATCCCGGCCGGACGGTGCGCTACTACCGCAACCCGATGGGCCTGTCCGACACCTCGCCGGTGCCCAAGAAGGACTCGATGGGGATGGACTACATCCCCGTCTATGACGGCGACGATTCGGACCCGAGCACCGTCACGGTCTCGCCGGGCCGGATCCAGCGGACCGGCGTGCGCAGCGCCGTGGTCGAGCGCCGGGTCGTGTCCCGGCCGGTCCGGGTGCCCGGCACCGTGGCCCTCGACGAGCGCCGGGTCACCGTGGTGGCGACCCGGGCTGACGCCTATGTCGACCATGTCGAGGACGTCACCACCGGCGACCGGGTCCGGCAGGGCCAGCCCCTGGTCTCGGTCTACGCGCCGGAGATCAACGCCGCCGCCGCGCAGCTCATCGCCAATCCGGGCTTCGACGGCGCCCGCCGGCGCATCCGCAATCTCAACGTCTCGGAGGCGGTGATCGCCGAGATGGAGCGCACCCGGACGGTGCCCCGCGCCATCACCTGGGCCGCGCCCCGCGACGGGCTGGTGCTCGAGCGCCGGGCGGTGGAGGGCATGAAGGCCGCGGCCGGCGACACCCTGTTCCGGATCGCCGACCTGTCGCGGATCTGGGTCCTGGCCGACGTGCCGGAGCACGACCTCGCCGGTGTGAAGGTCGGCCAGGCCGCCACCGTGCGGGTGCCCGGCCGCAGCCTCACCGGCCGGGTGGAGGTGATCTACCCGCAGGTGAACCGGGAGACCCGCGCGACCCGCATCCGGATTGAATTGCCGAACCCGGACGGGCTGCTCCTGCCCGACATGTATGCCGATGTGGAGATCGCCACGGGCGCCACCGAGCCGGTGGTGGCGGTGCCCGAAGGGGCCGTGCTCGAGACCGGCGCGCGCCAGGCGGTGCTGATCGAGGCCGGGGAGGGCCGGTTCGCGCCCCGGGCGGTCGAGATCGGGCAGCGCGGCGACGGCTATGTCGAGATCCGCGCGGGTCTCCGGGCCGGCGAGCGGGTCGTCACCGCGGCGAATTTCTTGATCGACGCCGAGAGCAACCTGAAGGCGGCCCTGGCGAGCCTCGCCGCCCCGCCGACGGACGGGGAGGGCGGCCGATGATCACCCGGCTGATCGTCTGGTCGGCGCGCAACCGCGTGCTCGTTCTAATCGGCACCGTCTTCGCGATGGCGGCGGGCCTCCAGGCCCTGCGCACCCTGCCGCTCGACGCCATCCCCGACCTCTCGGACGTGCAGACCATCGTCTACACGGAATATCCGGGGCAGGCGCCGCAGGTGGTCGAGGACCAGGTCACCTATCCGCTGACCACCGCCATGCTGACCGTGCCGCGGGCCAAGGTGGTGCGCGGGGTCTCGATGTTCGGGGTCTCCTTCATCTACGTGATCTTCGAGGACGGCACCGACCCGTACTGGGCGCGCTCGCGGGTGCTCGAATACCTCAACGGTCCGGCGAGCCGCCTGCCCACCGGGGTGATCCCGACGCTGGGGCCCGACGCCACCGGCATCGGCTGGGTCTACCAATACGTGATCCAGGCCCGGCAGCGGACGCTCGCCGAGCTGCGCTCCCTGCAGGATTGGGTCGTCCGGTTCGCGGCCGCGCGCGGGGAGGGCGTCGCCGAGGTCGCCCCGGTGGGCGGCTTCGTCAAGCAGTACAGCGTCGTGGTCGACCCGAACCGCCTGCGGGCGCTGGGCATCAGCCTGAACCGCCTGCGCGACGCCATCCGGGCGAGCAACGCCGATGTCGGCGGCCGCACGGTCGAGCTGTCCGAGTTCGAGGTGGTGGTGCGCGGCCGGGGCTACCTCAAGAGCACCCAGGATATCGGCGCCGTCGTGCTCAAGACCGACGCCGGCACGCCGGTGCGGGTGCGCGACGTCGCCCGGGTGGAGACCGGCCCCGACGAGCGGCGCGGGATCGCCGAGCTCGACGGGGCGGGCGAGGTCGCCGGCGGCATCGTCGTGCAGCGCTTCGGCGCCAACGCGCGCGCCGTCATCGCGAGCGTCAAGGACCGGCTCGCCGAGATCGCCAGGAGCCTGCCGGCCGGGACCGAGATCCTGCCGGTCTACGACCGGTCGCAGCTCATCGACGCGGCGATCGCCACGCTGACCCACACCCTGGTCGAGGAATGCGCGATCGTCGCCCTGGTCTGCGTGGTGTTCCTGCTGCACCTGCGCAGCGCGCTGGTGGCGATCCTGATGCTGCCGGTCGCGATCCTGATGGCATTCGCGGCCATGCGGGCGCTCGGGCTCAGCGCCGACATCATGAGTCTGGGCGGCATCGCCATCGCGGTCGGGGCGATGATCGACGCCGCCATCGTGATGATCGAGAACGCCCACAAGCACCTGGAGCGCGCGCCCCCGGACCGGCCCCGGGCCGAGATCCTGGTCGAGGCCGCCGCCGAGGTCGGGCCGTCGCTGTTCCTGTCGCTCCTGGTGATCACGGTCTCGTTCCTGCCGATCTTCACTTTGGAGAGCCAGGAGGGCCGGCTGTTCGGGCCCCTGGCCTTCACCAAGACCTTCGCGATGGCGGCGGCCGCGCTGCTGTCGGTGACCCTGGTGCCGGCGCTGATGATCCTGTTCGTGCGCGGCCGGATCGTGCCGGAGCACCGCAACCCGGTGAACCGGCTGCTGGTCGGGATCTACCGGCCGCTGATCGCCGCGGTGCTGCGGGGCCGGATCCTGACGCTCCTCCTGGCCCTGGGGATGCTGGCCGCCACGATCTGGCCGGCGCGCCAGCTCGGCTCGGAATTCATGCCGGAGCTCAACGAGGGCACGCTGCTCTACATGCCCACCACCCTGCCGGGCCTCTCCGTCACCAAGGCGGCGGAGCTGCTGGCGACTCAGGACCGGATCATCAAGACGTTTCCGGAGGTCGCCTCGGTCTACGGCAAGGCGGGACGCGCCGGCACCGCGACCGATCCGGCGCCGCTGGAGATGTTCGAGACGATCATCCGCCTGAAGCCCCCGGAGGCGTGGCGGCCCGGCGTGACGTTGGCGAGCCTGCGGGCCGAGATGGACAAGGCGCTGCAATTTCCCGGCGTGTCCAACGCCTGGACCCAGCCGATCCGCGCCCGGATCGACATGCTCGCCACCGGCATCCGCACCCCCGTGGGCGTCAAGCTGTTCGGCCCCGACCTCGCGGCCCTGGAGCCGGTCGCCCGGGCCGTGGAGGCGGCGATCCGCACGGTTCCGGGCACGACGAGCGCCTATGCCGAGCGCGTCGTGGGCGGCACCTTCCTCGACATCACCCCGGACCGGGAGGCGCTCGGCCGCTACGGGCTCACTGTCGGCGACGTCCAGGACGTGGTCGCCACGGCGCTCGGCGCGGCCACCGTCACCACCACCGTGGAGGGCCGCGAGCGCTACGGCGTCACCGTGCGCTACCCGCGCGCCCTCCGGTCCGACCCCCAGGCCATCGCCAACGACGTCCAGGTGGCGCTGCCCGGTGGCGGGACCGTCCCGCTCGGCGCGGTCGCGTCGATCCAGCTCGCGCGCGGGCCGACCGCGATCCGCACCGAGAACGGGCGGCCCGCTGTCTACCTCTACGTCGACATCGCCGGGCGCGACCTCGGCGGCTACGTCGGGGCGGCGCGGGACGTGGTGGCCCGCGCGGTGCCGCTGCCGGAGGGCATGACGCTGCAGTGGAGCGGCCAGTTCGAGGCTCTGGAGCGGGCCGAGGCCAGGCTGCGGCTCGTCGTGCCGGCGACCCTGATGGTGATCGTCCTGCTGCTCTACCTGGTGTTCCGCCGGGTGACCGAGACGCTGATCGTCCTGCTGTCGCTGCCCTTCGCGCTGGTGGGCGGCGTCTGGCTGATGTGGGCGATGGGCTTCCATCTCTCGGTCGCGGTGGCGGTGGGCTTCATCGCCCTGGCCGGCGTCGCCGCCGAGACCGGGATCCTGATGCTGGTCTATCTCGATCAGGCGCTCACCGAGCGGCGTGGCGAGGCCGCGCGGGCCGGGCGGCCCCTCACCCGGGAGGACCTGCGCGCCGCCATCATGGTCGGGGCGGTGGAGCGGGTCCGCCCGAAGATGATGACCGTGGTGGCGATCATGGCCGGCTTGGTGCCGATCCTGTGGAGCACCGGCGCGGGGTCCGAGGTGATGCAGCGGATCGCCGTGCCGATGATCGGGGGCATGGCCTCCTCCACCCTCCTGACCCTGATCGTGATCCCGGCGGTCTACGCCCTGATCAAGGGCCGAGGCCTGCCGGCGGAGGCCGAGCTGGCGGAAGCGGAGCCGGTCCGGGCCGCGGCATGACCGCGATGCAGGCGGAGCGGGGGCCGGAGCTCAGCGCGTCTCCCCCTGCAGTAGGCCCGTGGAGTCACACGTCGGGTCCGACCGCCAGCCTGCGAAGCACCGCGCTTTCCCCTCCTCGCAAGGGGGAGGAGGGAAGGCGGCGCCTCGCCTCGCGCAATGTGTGAACATCGCAGCCCGCGGAGGGAAGGGGCAATGCGTGATGTTTCAGAGACCGACTCTGGAACGACTCGCCGGATGAAGACGCCGGCCCTCATGCCGCCTGGATGTCCCGCAGGAAGTCATCGACCTCCTGCTTGACCTTCAGGGATTGCGCGGCCAGCTCGGCGGCGGCGTTCAGCACCTGCGCAGCGGCGCTGCCGGTCTCTCCGGCCGCCGTCAGCACCCGCGCGACGTTGGACGAGACGTCCTGCGTCCCCTGCGCCGCCTGGCCGGCATTGCGCGAGATCTCGCTGGTCGCCGCCGTCTGCTCCACCACCGTGGAGGCGATCGAGCCACTAATCTCGCTCACGCTCGCGATCGTGCGCGCGATCTGCTGCATCGCCTCCGCCGCCTGGGCGGTGGCCGCCTGGATCGCGGCGATCTGGCCGCCGATCTCGTCGGTCGCCTTCGCGGTCTGACCCGCCAGCTCCTTCACCTCGGCTGCCACCACCGCGAAGCCGCGTCCCGCCTCGCCGGCGCGGGCCGCCTCGATCGTGGCGTTCAGCGCGAGCAGGTTGGTCTGGCCGGCAATGCCGGAGATCGTCGTCACCGCCGCGCCGATCTGCTCGGCGGCTGCGCGCAGGCTCGCCATGGCGGCGTTGCTCGCCTCGGCCTCGTGAGCGGCAAAGCCCGCGACCTCGTTGGAGCGCACCACCTGCCGCTCGATCTCCTGGAGCGAGGACACCATCTCCTCGGCCGCCGCCGCCACGGTCTGGACGTTGGTGGCCGTCTGCTCGGCGGCGGCGCTGGAGGCGACCGCCTGAGTGTTGGTGGCGTCGGCTACGCGCGTCATGGAGCGCGCCGTCGCGTCGAGCTCGGTGGCGCTTGCCGTGACGACGTCGAGCGATTGGGCGACCCTCTGCTCGAAGGCGCGGACGAGTTGGTCGACCCGCTCGACCCGCTGCAGTCGGGCCTCCTGCTCGGCGGCCTGGGCGGCCTCCAGCTCGGCCCGGGCGATGGCGTTCGTCCGGAACACTTCCACGGCCTTGGCCATGGCGCCGATCTCGTCCGTGGCGTCCTGCGAGGGGACAACGACGGCGGTGTCACCCTCGGCGAGGCGCCGCATCGCGTCGGTCATGCCGGCGACCGGCCGGATGATGCTGCGGCTGATCACGAAGGCCATGGCCCCGCCCAGGACCAGCGCCAGCACGAGCAGGGTGATCTGGACGTTGCGCGCGCTCGCCACCGCGGCGTCCACGGCCCGGGCGTTCTCCTCGATGGCGACCTTGATCAGGGCACGCACGGCAGTGCTCGCCTCCTCGATCTGGCTCGTCCGGGGCTTGATGCCGGTCTCGAACACCGTCTTCAGGAGATCCAGGGCGCCGACGGTCGCCCGGAAGTCGCGGCCATAGGCGCCCAGCGTGTCGATGACGGCCTGGGTCCGGGGCGCGAAGGCGGTGGCGCCCTCGGCCTCCTTGAAGACTTTCAGGGCGGCTTCGGCCTTCTCGACGTTCTTCGCGAAGGTGGCCGGGCCGTTCGGGTCGAACGTCGCCAGGAAACGCCAGTTGGCGACGCGGACCAGCAGCACGGCGCTCTCCAAGGTCTGGGCATGGCCGAGTAGCGACGCGCCGGCTTGAGCCCGCACCTCGCCCACCAGGGCGTTGGTGGCGGCGGTCAGGGCGTCGCCCCCCGTGAACAGGCGCGCCTTGGCCTCGGCCACGGTGGTGCCCGCCGCCGCGAGGTGATCGAACTCGGCCTTCAACGCTCGGGCATGGTCGCGGATCTGTTCATAGAGCTTGCGTCGCGCCTCAACGGTTGATGGCCTGATCAGCGCCTCGGCCGTCTCCTCGATCTCGCGCCGCGCCTGTTCCAAGGTGGCGATCCGCTCGGGTGCGGGGGCGAGCCGGTACAGCTCGGTCTGACCGACCAGCCGCGCGGCGAGACTGTTGATGGTGAAGATCGACCGCGCGCCCTGCTCCAGCTGGCCACGGCGGGTGTATTCTCGATCGACGATACCTTGCTGATAGAGAGAATACGCACCGATGCCGGTCGCAATAAGGACAAGCATCGCAAAACCGGCATATAAACGCCAACGAATACCTATTCTCATAGAAACATGTCTCCGGTGAATGCTGAACGAATCCGTCGTTATAACATAAGGATTTCTGTTGTTATCCATAGATTGTCAAGATGTAAATCAAAGAACAATAAATTCTTCGATAAAATAGCGCCCTCTATCCAGAAGACCTTCGCCAAAAGTCAAGCAATGTGCAGCAAGTACTAAAAGATCTTAATCGCAGATCAGATCTTAGATTGTAATTTTTCTAATCTGCTCCATTGTCACTGGCCCGCAGATGGCGGCCTGCCCGATTACGCCGCCCGTCAATCGCGCCTCAGGATCGGCCGAAGCGCGCGTAGAGCGCCGGCAGCACCACCAGGGTCAGCAGGGTCGCGCTGATCAGGCCGCCGATCACTACGGTGGCGAGCGGCCGCTGCACCTCGGCACCGGTGCCGGTGGCGAGCGCCATCGGGACGAAGCCGAGCGAGGCGACCAGCGCCGTCATGGCCACGGGCCGCAGCCGGGTCAGGGCCCCCTCCAGGATCGCCGCCCGCAGCGGCCGACCCTCGGCGACCAGCTGCTTGATGAAGCTCAGCATCACCAAGCCGTTCAGCACCGCCACCCCCGAGAGCGCGATGAACCCGACCGCGGCCGGCACCGACAGCGGCATCCCCCGCAGCCACAGGGCCGCGATGCCGCCGGTGAGCGCCAGCGGCACGGCGGAGAACACCAGGAGCGCGTCGCGGACGCTGCCCAGCGCCGAGGTCAGCAGCAGCAGGATCAGGACGAAGCAGGCCGGCACGACCAGGGTCAGGCGCCGCCGGGCCGAGGCGAGGTTCTCGAACTGGCCGCCCCAGGTCACGTAGGAGCCGGCCGGCAACGCGACCTGCCCGGCGACCTTGGCTTGCGCCTCCGTCACCAGCGAGCCGATATCCCGGCCGCGGACATTGGCGGTGACGACGACGCGCCGCTGGCCGCTCTCCCGCGAGATCTGGTTGGGTCCCTCGGTCACCGAGAAGCGCGCGACCTGCCGCAGCAGCACGGAGGCGACCTTGCCGTTGGCCCCCGGGGGCAGGGGGACGGGCAGGTTCTCCAGGGCCTCGCGGTCCTCCCGGACGGCGTCGGTCAGGCGCACCACGATCGGGAAGCGCCGGTCGCCCTCGAACACGAAGCCCGCCTCCCGGCCGCCGATCGCGGCGCCGATCACCTCCTGGATCGCCCCGGTGCTGAGACCCAGCCGCGCCGCCTCGGTCCGGTCGATGCCGATCTCGAAGACCGGCAGGCCGGCGATCTGCTCGACCTTCACGTCGTCCGCGCCGTCGATGCCGCGCAGGATCGCGGCGATCTGGTTGGCGGTCTTGAGCATCGGCTCGAAGGCGTCGCCGAACACCTTGACGGCGAGGTCGCCCCTTGTCCCGGCGAGCAGCTCGTTGAAGCGCAGCTGGATCGGCTGGGAGAACTCGTAGACGTTGCCGGCGAGCGCGCCCACGGCGGCCTCGATCTGCGCCTGGAGCGCCGCCTTGGTGAGCGCGGGATCGGGCCATTCCGCCTGCGGCTTCAGGATCACGAAGGTATCCGAGGCGCTGGGCGGCATCGGGTCGGAGGCGATCTCGGCGGTGCCGGTCTTCGAGAAGACGGTGGCCACCTGCGGGAAGGCCGCGACGGCCTGCTCGACCTTCAGCTGCATGGCCTGCGACTGGGTCAGAGCGGTCGAGGGGATCCGGCTGGCGTTGAGCGCGATGCTCTTCTCGTCGAGGAGCGGGATGAACTCGGTGCCGAGCCGGGCCGCCAGCAGGCCGGCCCCGACCAGCAGCAGCAGGGCCGCCCCCAGGACCGGCGCCGGCGCCCGGATCGCCCCGGCGAGCAGCGGCCGGTAGGCGGCCTTGAGGCCCCAGATCAGCCGGTTGTCGGCCTCGGTGACCCGGCCGGTGATCACGATGGCGATCAGGGCCGGCACGAAGGTCAGCGACAGCAGGAACGCGCAGGCCAGCGCGAGGATCACGGTCAGCGCCATCGGCTCGAACATCTTGCCCTCGACCCCCGTGAAGGTGAGGAGCGGCGCGTAGACCAGGATGATGATCGCCTGCCCGTAGAGGGACGGGCGGATCATCTCGTCGGCCGAGGCTCGGACCGTCTCCAGGCGCTCCTCCAGGTCGAGCCGGCGCCCCAGCGCGTGCTGGCGCTCGGCGAGGTGGCGGAGCGCATTCTCGGTGATGATCACCGCCCCGTCGACGATCAGCCCGAAATCCAGGGCGCCGAGGCTCATCAGGTTGGCCGAGATTTTGGCCTCGACCATGCCGGTGACGGTCATCAGCATGGCGATCGGGATCACCAGGGCCGCGACCAGGGCGGCCCGGACGTTGCCGAGCAGCAGGACCAGCACCGCGATCACCAGGGCCGCGCCCTCGGCCAGGTTCTGGCCGACCGTGCGGATCGTGGCCTCGACCAGAACCGTCCGGTCGAGCACCGTCTGCACCACGATCCCGGGGGGCAGGGTGCGGCGGAGCTGGGCCATGCGCGCGTCGACCGCGGCCGCGACCGTGCGGCTGTTCTCGCCGATCCGCATCAGGGCGGTGCCGATCACGGCCTCCCGGCCGTCCGCGCTGCCCGAGCCGGTGCGCAATTCGCGCCCGAAGCGCAGGGCGGCGACGTCCCGGACCCGCACCGGCACGCCGCCGCGGGTGGCGACCACCACGTCGGCGATCGCCTCCATGTCGTCGAGGCGGCCGGCGGCACGGACGACGTAGCCCTCGCCATTGTCCTCCAGGTAGCGGGCGCCCTGGTTGGCGTTGTTGGCCTGGAGTGCCCGGACGACGTCCGCGAAGGACAGGTCGAGGGCGGTCAGCTTCGTCGGGTCCGGCTGGACATGGTACTGCTTCTCGTAGCCGCCGATACCGTCGACCCCGGCCACCCCCGGCACGGTCCGGATCTGGGGTCGGATGATCCAGTCCTGCACCGTGCGCAGATAGGCGTTCCGTTCCAGCTCCGTGGCGAGGCTCTGGCCCTCCGGGGTGCGGAAGCTTCCGTCCGGCTGCCAGCCCGGGCTGCCGGTGGGCACGACATTCCGCTCATTCGGCTCTGCGTAGCGGACCGACCACATGTAGATCTCGCCCAAGCCGGTCGAGATCGGGCCCATATGCGGCTCGGCGCCGGGCGGCAGGTCGCCCTTCACCTGGGCCAGGCGCTCGGCGACCTGCTGGCGGGCGAAGTAGATGTCGAGCCGCTCGTCGAAGATTGCGGTGACCTGCGAGAAGCCGTTGCGCGAGAGCGAGCGGGTGTGATCGAGCCCCTTGATGCCGGCCAGCGCGGTCTCGACCGGATAGGTCACCTGGCGCTCGATATCGACCGGCGACAGCGACGGCGCCAGCGTGTTGATCTGGACCTGGTTGTTGGTGATGTCCGGCACCGCGTCGATCGGCAGCCGGGTCAGCGCCGTGGCGCCGAAGCCCGAAGCCAGCAGCACGAGGAGCAGGACCAGCCAGCGCTGGCGGATCGAAACGTCGAGGATGCGGCTGAGCATATCCGGCGCCTCAATCGTCATGGCCGGCTTCGGCCTTGCCGAGCTCGGCCTTCAGCAGGAAGGTATTGCCCACCGCGATCGCCTCGCCGGGGGCGAGTCCGGCTTTGACCGCGTAGGACTCGTCGTCGGAGCGCCCAAGCTCCACCGGGCGCATCGCGAAGCCTTCCGGAGTCCGGACGAACACCACCCGCGCGCTCGCCACGGTCTGGAGCGCGGCCTTCGGCACCCGGACCGGCACGTCGTCCCGGGCGATCTCCAGCTCGGCGGTGACGAATGTGCCGGGCCGCCAGGCGAGGTCGGCATTGGGCAGGGCGACCACGACCCGGGCCGAGCGGGTCTCCGGGTTGAGGAACGGGCTCACGAAGATCACCCGCCCCTCCGCGCGGCGGTTGTCGCCCTCCCGGCTCGGGGTGACGGTGACCCGCGCGCCCTCCTGGACCTGGGCGAGGTCGAGGGTCGGCACCGACAGCTCGATCCAGACCGTGGTGAGGTCGGCCAGCAGGTAGAGGTCGGCCGGGTCGCCCTCCTTGCCCACCGCCGAGCCGACATCGACCCGGCGCTCGACCACGCGCCCGGCGAGCGGCGCGCGCAGCTCGTAGCGGCGCAGGGTCGAGAGGGTCGGGGTCGCCTCGTCGCGCCTCTGCGCGGCCGCGACCTCGGCGGCGTCGAGCCCCAGCGCCGACAGCTTCTGGCGGGCGAGATCGGCCCGCAGCCGGGTCTCGAGATACGCCGCCCGGGCGCTCTGGAACGCCGATTCCGAGGCCGAGCGCGAGGCCAGCAGCTTCTGCTGGCGCTCGAAGTTGATGGTCTGGAGTTCGACCTGGACCAGGGCGGTCAGGTACTCGCTCTTGGCGTCGGCGACCTCCCGGCTGTCGAGCACGGCGACGACCTCGTCCTTCCGGACGGAATCGCCGAGGCGCTTGCGCATCTCCACCACGGTCCCGACCACCCGAGCGGGGACGCGGGCGATCCGGTCGGTGTCAGGGGTGATGGTGCCGGGGACGAGGAGGTGGCGCGCCAGGATCCCGCCGGTGACGGGCGCCACCGTGATGTCCTGCGCCGCCGCCTGATCGGGGCTCATCCGGATCACGCCGGCCTCGGCCTGCTCCGCGTGATCGTGGTCATGGTCGTGCCCAGCCTTCACGGGCGCGGGGCCGGCGGCGGGTCGGGCCAGGCCGAGCGCCGCGAGGCCGTCGCGGACGAGCCCGGACGCGGCGGGAACGGCAGCGCCGATGACGATGCCGGCGGCCAGGACGGCCGCGGAGACGAGGATGCGCATGGTGAGCCTGCTCGGCCGGGACCGCGGAGTGGCCGTGCGGCGGCTCCGGGGATTCCCGTTCAGGGGACGCGTGAGGGCGAGCCGGGCGCTGCATGGGCGGCCCGGCGAGGACGCGGGCCGGCAAGCGGCCGCGTCGGCTCAGGCGCGGGGAGGCCGGGGCAGGGGGTCGGGAGTGACGGAGGGGAGGGGGCTGGCGGCCCGGATCGCGACCGGCCGGCTGGGGATCGCCAGCGGGCCCGAGAACCCGGTCTCCAGGGGCGCGGCCTGGTGGCAGCCGCAATGGAGATGCGCGCTCACGCCGGGATCGACGACGCTGCCGGCCTCCGCGACGGGCGGCCCGACGCTCCGCTCCGGATGGCCGCCGGCATGGAACGCCAGATCCGCCGCCAGGCCGACGCCCGGCCCGGCCAGGCACAGGGCCAGGACGAGCGCGAGCCTGCGGGCAGCGATCGCCCACCAGCCGCGCGTCGAGCGCTCCTGCCGAACCCGAGATTCCATGGCGGCCGTTATGGGCGATCCGGCCTCGGACGCACAAGACCCGTCACAAGCGGGCAGGGGGCCGACGGCCCGCGCGGGATCGTCCGCGGCGCGAGGTGACGGGTCCGGACAGGCCCCCGGGGAGGGCGGATGCCTGCCGTCTGAGCAGCCGGGCCTCCCACCCGTGAACCCGCCATTTCCGACCGGGCACGGCACAAAAACCCCGCATCCCAGGCGGGACGCGGGGCTAAAAGGCTGCACGGTCGTCGGAGCGATGGGCTCCTGGATCGACCGGTCTCTCGGCCGTTATGGTTAAGACCGGGTTACCGAGGGGCTCACTTGCCGCTGGGGGCCGCGCCGCTGCCGGTGGCGCCGTTGCCGGTGCTGTTGCTGCCGGCGGGCGAACCGGACGTCGAGGTGTTGCCGTTCGGCGTGCTCTGGGCGGCCGCCATCCCGGCGCTGCCGGCGACGAGGGCGAGGGCGAGAAGCGTGGTCTGAAGGGTACGGCTGGTCATGATACGCTCGACTTCCCAAGGGCCGGCCCCAGCCGGCATGCCCCCGATAACAGCCCGGGCACCGGGGCTGTTCCCGGCCGCGGGTTACACCGAAAGGGCGGCGGCGGGTTCGTGCAGTGGGCAGCCCTTGTGCTCGGCCCAAAACCCCGCCGATTTCGGGTAGACCGCCCGGCGCGCCCGCATGATCGAGCCGAGCGGCCGGTGTGCCGCCAGGCCGTGCCACGGGCTGAAGGCGAGGCCGTCGTCAAGCGCCGCGGCCTTCGCGTCGCTCCAGGCCCCCTGGCGCGGCACGGTGATCCGCGCCACGACCCGGTAGCGACTCTCGGTCTCGGGCCACGGCACCGAGGCATCCTCCACCGGCATCATCGTCGGATCGGTCATGAGTTGCGCCCGCAGCTCCCAGACACCGTCATGGGCGAAGAACTGGGCCGCCACCGCCTCGCGCAGGCCGTTCGGCTCGCCGTTGACGTTAAGCGGCGCGTGGGTGAGCGCGGTCAGCTCCGGGGAGACCGGCGCCGCCGAGACCTTGGCGACGCAATCGCCCCAGCGCAGAGGCACCTGACTGTAGAAGGTCTCGCCGAGGATGTGGGTCTCGGGATGGCCGCCCAGGGCGAGCACCGCCGGGCTCTCGGTGCCGAGCCCCTCCAGCACCGTCTCGACGCCGCGCAGCAGGGCCGAGAGCCCCTGCTTGAACACCTGCGGGGTGTCGGTGGTGGCGGCCAGGAGCTTTTGAGGGTCTTCAGGAAGGCGGCGCCGTCCCTGGCCGTGAAGGCCGGGGCGTTGGCCATCACGAAATCCTGCACCGTGCCCTCCGCCCCGGGCAGGCGCTCGCCGGCCACGGTCAGGATCTTGAGGACGAGGCCCCGGGGGTCGGGACGCTGTCGTCGAGGATGTCGCCGGGATTGGTCGAGAGCCGCAGCATCACGTCGTGCATCCCCGGCGTCGCGAAGGCGGCCTGGGCGAGTTCGGGCGGCAGGTCCGGCAGGACCTCGAGCCGGCCCAGGAGCAGGCCGTGAGCCTTGGCGTGCGCGCCGCGCACGGCGTGGCCGTAATCCGTCAGCGTCGTCGTCTGGATCTTGGCGGATTGCGCGATCATGCCGGCGCGGATCGCGTCCTCGTCGGGCTGCGGCGCCTCCAGGTCGGGGGTGTAGCAGGTGAACGGAGCCATGGGTCGGGTCGCTCCGAGCGGCGATTGCGCGTTGGAGCCCCAACCGATGTGTTTCCGCGCCGTTCCGACCCATTCCGACGACAAACGCCCCGGGCGCGGAGGCACCCGAGGCGTTTACCGACGTCAGCAAGGCCCGGCCGATCCGGCCGGGCGGTGCTGGTCTTAGTACGAGCCGAACTTGTAGTTCAGGCCGGCGCGGACCACGGCGAACTCGTCGTCGCGGCGGCCAATGTTGTTGTAGACCACCGGGAAGTTGTTGGCGGCGTTGATCACGAACGCACCCTGGTTGCGGGTGTTGCGGTCGAGGTTGACGTACAGGCCTTCGACCTTGAGCGTCACGGCCGACGAACGGAAGAAGTTCAGGAACGAGTCGACCGGGAGGGCGTATTCCATGCCGCCGCCGACGGTCCAGCCGGTGCGGAAGCTGTCGTTGCCGGCAAAGCCGCCGAACGAACGGTCAGCGCTGCCCGAGCCGTAGGCGAAACCGCCGGTGCCGTACACCAGGACGCGGTCGAAGGCGTAGCCGAGACGGCCGCGCACGGTGCCGAAGAAGTCGAGGCTCGACAGGCCGCGCGGATCGGTCAGGTAGACGCCGGGGGCCAGCGGGCCGACCACGAAGGCGTTGTTCCGGCTGCGGCCGAAATCGAGGTACTGGGCGTCGGCCTCGACGCCGACCACCACGCCCGAGCCCGGGGTGAACTGGAAGTTGTAGCCGACCTGGCCACCGCCGGAGAAACCTTCCTGGTTCCGCTGGCTGAAATAGGCCGTGGTGCCGGCGCCGTACGGGGCCGGGACAGCGAAGCTCGAGGTGTTGTTGCTGCTGGCGTCGAAGGCGTAGCCGGCGTTGATACCGAAATAGGCGCCGGTCCAGGTGAACACCGGGACGGGGGTGAACACGGGCGGCGGGGCGGCGCGACGCGGCAGGTCGGCGGCCGAAGCGGCAGCGGTCAGGGCGGTAAAGGCGGCCAACGAGGCCAGAAGCGTCTTCATGACTGGTCTTTCCCCAGCGAATGTTCCTATCGAGCGTGAAATTACCCGGTTTTCCACACTCAAGCTGTATCGCCGCTGCCACAGGTGTGGCGGAAGGCAAAGACTGCCCGATCCGGGCTGCGGCCCGAACCATCCGGCCGCCGGCCCGTTGGCGCTCCACGGTAGCGGAGGCCCCCATGACCAAGCTGTTCATCGCCCAGGTCCGCGACGCGGACGGAGACAAGCCGCTCGTGACGGTGCGGGCCGAGGCCGAGGGGGAGGCGCGCCTGTTCCTGGCCGCCGCCTACCCGGAGGCGGAGATCGCCAGCGTCACCGAGCCGAGCGACTGGACCAGCGACGCGGATACCGGCACCCGGGCCGGCGACATCCGCGAGCATCCCGGCACAACTTGGCAGACGCCCTCGAGCCTCGCGGATTGACGCGCATTCGAGCGATGATCTTCACGGGCCGTCAGCCCGCATCGTCGAGGCTGGCGCGGTGATGTCCGGCGATCCCACACCCCGGCTGCTCGCAGCCGCGGCCGCCCTGACCGGCGCCGCCTTCCTGATGCTCCGCTCGGAGCCGTCCTGGACGGGGGTTCTGGTCGGCTTGGCCTGCCTCGCCCTCTGGGCGCTGGGTACCCTGGCGGCGAAGCCCGGCCGGACGCTCGCCCTGACAAAGGCGTCGCGCCCGATGGTGCTGGAGGCGGTCGTCGTCGAGACACCCCGGTCCAGGCCGGAACTGCTGCCGGCCCCACCGCGCCCGGACCGCCAGGCGATCGCGTTGCGCCCGACACAACTTCCGGAGGTCCCGAGCCGTCGCCCTTGGGTGACCGAGCGGCACACGCGCGGCCGGCGGTAGGGTCCTGTCGCACTCGTCGAAGACTTGGCTCGCGGACAGGCCAATCCGTCGAAGAGACGCGCCCTCGCGGCCGTCCGACCGCGTAGCCAACGAAGAGTCTGCGACGCGAGCTTCTGCCGCAGGGCCGATGCCGGACATGCCGCGTTGCCCGCAGCCACCCGAGGAGACAGGCATGGCCGACAAGGCTGACGTGATCACCTACACCATCAAGCAGGCTCTGGCCGCCAAGGTCGACGACCATATCGAGATCGCCGTGGAGGCCGAGGACGGCACCACGCTGAAGCTCAAGGCCACCGCCGATCAGCTCGACGCCCTGGTCGGCGACCTGGAGACCATCCTGGACGCGGACGATTCGGAAGAGGAAGCCGCCTAACGCAGGCCTCCGGGGCCGCCGCCGGGATACGCCCGGGCCGGCGGCCCTCACTTATAGAATGTGTCGCGCTTACCGCTTCGCCTCGAGCGCCTGCACATCGAGCAGCGGAAGCAGCGGTTCCAGGTCGATGATCGGGCCGCCGACATCGAAGAACTCGCCCTCGCAGGGCAGGATCAGTTCCTCCTCCTCGTCCCGCCGGCCGAACGGCAGGAGAGAGGACAGCATCCCGAGGCACAAGGCTCCCGCGATGAGGGCAACCAGAATCGCGACAGTCATGGCGGAACACTCGGGCGCAGCAGGCGAGCGGAATCAAGCCGCATCAAGATTAAGACGAAGTTCCTTCGGCATGCAACGCGAAACGTGACCAGGTCACGACCGCGCCGGGACCTTGTCCTGCTGGTGCTCGACCTCGTCGCGCACGCCGTGACCGGCCATCAGGATCTCGGTCATGAACGCCCCGATCGCCGCCACGGTGCAGATCAGGGCCGCGCCGAAACAGGCGAACAGGATCGAGGCGGTCGCCGCATCGCGCATCGCCCCGACGAACAGGGTCAGCACCGCCAGCCCGATCAGGCAGCCGGCGAGCGAAGCGAGGACGACCGCCACGTCGAGGACGAGGGAGCGCCGCCGCAGGAACGTCAGCCGGCGGGACAGGCGCACGGCCTCCGCCTCCGTCGCCCGGGCGATCTCCCCCGAGAGGGTGTCGACCTTGTCGGAGATCCGGCCAAGCCGGGTGGAGAACACGTTCAGCAGGGTCGCGAGCGCCGAGAGGAGGAAGGCCGGTGCGAGCGCGACTTGGATGATGTGCGCGATGCTGTCGGGCTCGGTGGAGCTCAGAGAGAAGCCGAACATGGGCGCGCTAGGCTCGCTCGCCGGACGCGACCGCTCGGCCTTCGGCACCGTTCCCCGCGGCGGCGGATGATCTGGGATACAGCATGCCGGGAGCGTCACCACAGGATGCCGGCCGAGCGCAACCCGATGCCCGCACCAACGGCCGGTGTGCAGGGGCCGGGAGAGTTAATTAATCTTAACTGCGATCAACAGTCCCGGATGGGCTTGCGGGCCGCCGGCTACTCGGATCTAACAGAGGATGAAGCTTCCTGGTTGGTCCTGGGAATGTTCTCGATCAAACTAAAGCCCCGTCAGCCCCGTGCGGCGGGGTTTTTTGCTGCCGGAAACGTCGAGATACAAATCTTTGAGCCGAAATCGGCCTTCTTGGGCGCGGGATGTGCTCAAGCGCACGCGCCCAACCACCGGTCCGGGACGCCCAGGAGCGCTGTTGCAGCGCTGCACTATCGCGTGTCCTCAACCTGCCGTCTCTGTTGCCGGGCACACATCCCGCCGAACGGGAGACAGAGGACCAGATGATCAAGAAGCTTCTTCTCGCGAGCGCCGCCACGGCCCTCCTGACCGGCGCCGCCTCGGCCGCCGACCTGCCGCGCCGCGCCGCCCCGCCGCCCGTCTTCACCCCCGTCCCGGTGTTCACCTGGACCGGCGCCTATTTCGGTATCAACGCCGGCTACGCCTTCGACGCCAGCAGCCGCTCGAACAACTCCACCTTCGGCGTGCCCTTCCCCTACGCCGCCCCCGGCACCACCGCCACCTTCAGCAACCGCAGCCAGGACGGCTTCTCCGGCGGCGCG
>NZ_LHCD01000032.1:0-72028 GCF_001262595.1 Methylobacterium sp. ARG-1 | reverse complement strand
TCTCTATATGCAACCGCCCGCCCACGCCGTCGTGCTGTCCATCGACGAAAAGTCCCAGATCCAGGCTCTGGAGCGAACCCGTCCCAATCGGCCGCTCGGGCTTGGGCATCCCGCTGCTCAGACGCACGACGACACCCGCCACGGCACCACGACGTTGTTTGCCGCCCTCGACGTCCTGGAAGGCACCGTGCTCGGCCGCTGCATGCAGCGCCATCGCCCCGGTGAGTTCATCCGTTTCCTCAACACCGTCGAGGCGGCAGTCCCAGCAGGCAAGGCGATCCACGTGGTGCTCGACAACTACGGCAGCCACAAGCACCCGAAGGTGCGCGCCTGGCTCACCCGCCACCCACGATGGACCTTCCACTTCACACCGACCTCGGCCTCTTGGCTCAATGCCGTCGAGGGCTTCTTCTCCACGCTGACGCGCCGCCGTCTCCAACGGGGCACCTTCACCGGCATCGTCGACCTTCAGGCTGCCATCAAACGCTACATCGCCGAGCACAACCAAAGCCCACGACCCTTCGTCTGGACCAAGCCCGCCGCCGCCATCTTCGACGCCCTCAATCGAGCCCCTGAACCACCCGTCTGAGTCAGTGCACTAGGATCATCCCGGCCAACGCATGATACCGCAATCAGTTCATAACACGCTCTAAATGGGCTTGTGCCTATGTTGCGCTGCCAGCAACATTCCGAATGAAGCAAGATCTCTTATGCCATTCCGGATATTTTCTCGCGCGGGATGCGCAGGCTGGCACTCATATCTCTCCAGACGCTCCGAGGAACTCTCGTAGGGTATCGCGGAGAAAAGTCGCATCGACCGGATTGGTGGACGGATTGCCGGCGCGGTGGCCCCAGATGCTCGGGATCGGCCGCAGGATGGCATCGCGCAGGTGGGGCAGCTCAGCCGCGTTGTCGGCGACACGGAAGTAGAGATCCGTCTCCCCCGGCATAAGCAGCAATCGGGCTGTGATCGCTCCGAGAGCCTGCGCGAGGTCGCCGCCGTAGCGCGGGTCGCGGCTGATGTCGCCGGCGTCCCAGGTGCAGAGCTGCGCGTAGAGGTCGGCCGCGGGACGACGGGCGAAGCGCTCCTCCCAGTCGGTGCGCAGGAAGGTATCGAGGTCCGGGGCGCCGAGCGCGCTGCGATGCAGGTCCGCCCGGTAAAAGTCCTGGCTGAGTGCCCAGCCCGCATAGATGCGTCCGAAGGCGCAAAGCGCTGCGGCCGGCTCGGCCGAGAAGCGGCCCGCGCCGCGATGCTCGGGCGCCGCCTCCAGCACCGCCATCAGGCCCTTCAGGAAGACGCGATTGTGGGTGGCCGTCCTGGCGCTGCCGCAAGTGATCACCGCCCGGGCGACCCGGTCGGGGAACAGGGCTGCCCAGTGATAGGCCTGCTGGGCGCCCATGGACCAGCCGTAGACGGCGTGCAGGTGCTCGATCCCCCAGATCTCGACGAGCAGGCGACGCTGGGCGTGGACATTGTCCCAGGCGGTGACGAGGCCGGGCCAATCCGGCGTGTTCGACGGGCTCGATGACAGGCCGTTGCCGAACATGTCGGGGATGACGATGAACCAGCGCCCCGGATCGAGCACGCCGTCCGGGCCGATCAGCCATTCGAGATCCGGGTGCTGGGCCGCGTAGCTCGTCGGGTAGAGCACGACGTTGTCGCGCCCGGGCGAGAGGGTCCCGTGCGTCTTCCAGCGCAGATGCGCGCCCGGCAGCACGGCGCCCGACTGCAGCGGCAGATCACCGAGTTCGAAGGTTCCGGTGGCCGTCGGCCATCCGGTCACGGGCGCAGCGTCCGGACGAAGCCGACATGCCATTTCGCGTAGCCGCGCTGCAGCACGACGAGCCGCTCGCGCATCGCCGCGTGGGCGTCCGGCAGGCGGTGGAACGGGATCGACGGGTAGAGGTGGTGCTCGGTGTGAAACGGCATGTTCCACATGAGGAGCCGCATCAGGCCGTTGGTCAAGGTCGTGCGGGTGTTGGTCAGGCCGTTGTCGTCCATCGTGCAGAGCGTGTGCTCGGTAAGCAGGTAGAGCCGCAGGAACGGCTGCCCGAGGAGCTGCGGCCCGATCCAGAACACCAGGGGCGCCCACCAGCCGACCAGCACCATCGCGAGCACCGAGCTGCCGAGCATGAAGGCGCACATCAGCCGAAGCGACCGGATGATGCGCGGCGCGGCACGCTCGGTGATGAAGGGGTAGGCCGAGAGGTCGCCGCGCAGGCCGGCCCAGGCCACCTGGAGGCGGGTGCGCCAGTAGGGCAGCGCCAGCACGCGCCAGACATAGGCGTCGAGGGTGGAGGGCGGCAGCAGCGCGAGTTCCGGATCGTGCTCGGGATCCTGCGTGTGGCGGTGATGGGCCAGATGGAAGGCCGTGTAGAAGTGCCAGTTCAGGAGCGACGGGCAGGCCACCAGCCAGCCGACGACGGCGTTGGCCCGGCGCGAGCGGAACGCGGTCAGGTGGATCGTCTCATGGATCGGCGCGAACAGGGCCGATTGCACGATTCCCAGCAGAAACATGGCGGGCAGCAGCGTCCATGGCCCGGAGCGCCAGACCAGCCAGCCGGAACCGGCCAGCATCAGGACATGCGCACCCAGGCGCAGCGCGCCGCGCAGGTCCGAGCGCTGCGACAGCGCCTTAACCTCCGCGCCCGTCAGAATTCGTCCGCTCGCCGAAGCCATGGATCTCTCTAAGAGTTGTAGACGCCGCGAAAACACACGTCCGGTGCATTATCCATGCCGCGGCCGCGGGCACTCTCAGGCGGTCAGCGCCGCGGGCACCGGCGCGCCGAGACCGCCGAACAGGCGGCGACCGGGCATCGCCGCCATGAGGCCGCGCGTGTAGGGGTGCTCGGGCGCGGCGAAGAGGGCCGCGGCCGGCCCCGTCTCGACGATCCGGCCCTGCTGCATCACCGCGACCCGGTCGGCGATTTGCGCGGCGATGCGCAGGTCATGCGTGATGAACAGCATCGCCAGGTTGTACTCGGCGCGAAGCTCCGCCAGCAGATCGAGCACGCGCGCCTGCACGGAGACGTCGAGCGCCGAGACCGCCTCGTCGGCCACGAGGATGCGCGGCTTGAGCGCCAGCGCCCGGGCGATGCAGATGCGCTGGCGCTGGCCGCCGGAGAATTCGTGCGGGAAGCGGTCGGCCGCGCCGGCCTTCAGGCCGACCCGGTCGAGCAGCGCATGCGCCTCGGCGACGGCCTCGGCCTTCGGCACGCCGTACGCCATCGGGCCGCGGGCGATCGCCTCGCCGACCCTCTGGCGCGGATTCAGCGCCGCGAACGGGTCTTGGAACACGATCTGGATGCGACGGCGCGCCACCCGCAGGGCCTCGCCCCGCAGGGCCAGGAGATCCCGGCCCTCGAAGCGGATCCGGCCCGAATCCGGCTCCGCCAGACGCAGGATCATCTGCCCGAGGGTCGACTTGCCCGATCCAGACTCGCCCACCACCGCCACGGTCTCGCCGGCCGACAGCGTCAGCGAGATCGCGTCCGCCGCGACCACACGCCGGGCCGGACGGAGCCATCCTTGCCGCGTGGTGAAGGTCTTGGAGAGCGCCTCGATCTCGAGCAGCGGCGGCGTCGCCCGCATCTTGGGGGCGGCGCGCCCCCGGGCATGGGGCACCGCGGCGATGAGCGCCCGGGTGTAGGGGTCGCGCGGCGCGGTCAGGACCGCCTCGGCGCTGCCCTGCTCGACGACCCGACCGTCGCGCATCACCACGACCCGGTCGGCCATCTCGGCGACCACACCGAAATCGTGCGTGATCAGCAGGACGCCCATCTGCCGCTCGCTCTGGAGCCGGCGGATCAGCGCGAGGATCTGGGCCTGCGTGGTCACATCGAGAGCGGTGGTCGGCTCATCGGCCACCAGCAGGGCCGGGTTGTTGGCCATGGCGATGGCGATCATCACCCGCTGACGCTGCCCGCCCGACAGCGCGAACGGGAAGCTGGCGCGGATCCGTTCCGGGTCGGGCAGGCCGACGGCCTCGATCAAGGCGCCCACCCGTGCTCCGATTGCGGCGCGGGGCGTCGCGGGGGCATGGGCCCGGACCGCCTCGGCGATCTGCTCGCCGATCCGCTTCAGTGGGTTCAAAGCGCTCAGCGGCTCCTGGAAGATCATCGCGGCGTCGCGTCCGCGGACCAAGCGCATCTCCGCCTCGGACGCGGTGGCGATGTCGCGCCCGCGCAGCGTGACCGCGCCGCCGGTCACGGTCACGCCCGGCGGCAGCAGGCCCAGGATCGTGTGGGCGATCATCGACTTGCCGGACCCCGACTCGCCCACGAGGCAGACGATCTCGTTGGGCCCCACTGCGATCGAGACGTCGCTCACCGCCTGGGCGCGGTCGGCGCCCCGCGGCAGGCCGACGGAGAGGTTTGTCATCGTCAGGACCGGTTCGGTCATGCGCCTCTCCCCCGGGCGAGGCGCGGGTTGAGCGCGTCGTTCAACGCCTCGCCGACGAGATTGATGGCGAGCACCGTGATGAGGATCGCGGCGCCGGGGAAGACGCTCGTCCACCAGGCCTGCCGGATGACCGTACGGGCGGCGCCGACCATGTAGCCCCAGGACATCAGGTTCGGATCGCCGAGCCCGAGGAAGCTCAAGGCGCTCTCGATCAGGATCGCGGTGGCCACCGTGAGCGAGCCGGTGACGATGATCGGCGCCAGGGCGTTCGGCAGGATGTGGCGCAGGACCAGGGCCGCGGGGCGCTCGCCCTGGCAGGCGGCGGCCCGCACGAAGTCCCGGCCCTTCAGCCGGAGGAACTCGCCGCGGGTCAGGCGCGCCAGCGGCGGCCAGCTGATCGCCGCGATGGCCAGGATCTCGTGGGCGAGCGACGGCCCGAGGGTCGCGACCAGCAGGACGGCCAGGATGAAGCCGGGAATCGTCTGGAACAGCTCGGCGATCCGCATCAGCGCGGCGTCGACGAGGCCGCCGAACCATCCCGCCGTCGCCCCGATCACCACGCCGACCAGCACGGCCGCCAGCGTCGAGGCGAGGCCGATCGCCAGCGAGACCCGGGCACCGTGGGCGAGGCCGGCGGCGATATCCCGGCCCATCGTGTCGGAGCCCAGGGGCAGGTCCGGGCTCAGCGGCGGCTCGAACGGGGCGCCGACCATCTCCCAGGGATCGACCGGGACGAGGAGCGGCGCGAAGATCGCCACCGCGATTACCCCCACGAGGAGCACGAGGCCGATCATCCCGCCGGGATTGCGCAGGAACGCCCGGACGAATCCCATCACGCGGCCTTCGCGGGGGCGGCGATCCGCGGATCGATCAGCCGCGAGAGCAGGTCGGTCAGCATATTGATGAGGATCACGAGCACGGACATGACGAGGAAGATTCCGAGCAGGACCGGGTAGTCGCGCTGGCTGAGGGCCTCGAACACCAGCCGGCCGAGACCCGGCCAGGCGAAGACCGTCTCGACCACCACCGAGCCGCCGACCAGCGCGCCGGCCTGCATGCCGGCCACCGTCACCACCGGCAGGATCGCGTTGCGGATCATGTGGTCGCGGATCACGCGTCCGCGGGTGAGCCCCTTGGCCCGGGCGGTCTTCACGAAGTCCTGGGCGGCAACCTCGACGATCGAGGTCCGCATCAGCCGGGCATAGACCGCGAGATAGACGGCCGCGAGCGACAGGACGGGCAGGATCAGATGCGCGAGCACGTCGCCGACCTGCCCGAGCGGCGAGAGGGTTGCGCCGACGCTGCGGTAGCCGAAGGCCGGCAGCCATTCGAGCTGGACCGAGAAGATCAGCACCAACATCAGGCCGAGCCAGAAGACCGGCATGGCGTAAAGCACCAGCGAAACGAGGCCGATCAGGGTGTCGGACCACCGGCCCGCGCGAACGCCCGACAGGGTGCCGAGCAGGATCCCGGATCCGAGCGCCAGGCCGAAGGCCGTGCCGGTGAGCAGCAGGGTCGCGGGCAGGCGCTCCAGGACGAGGCCGAGCACCGGCCGCTGCTGCCGGTAGGAATAGCCGAGATCGAGCCGCAGCACCCGGCCCAGATAAGTCGCGAGTTGCACCGGGTAGGGTTTGTCGAGGCCGTACTCGGCCCGAAGCTGTCGCAGGAGCGTCTCGTCCGAGGCGCCGGACTGGCCGGCAATGACCTGCGCGGGATCCCCGGGGGCCGCGTGGACGAGGGCGAAGTTCACGCTGGCGATGACCAGGATCACTGCCAGCGTCCGCACGATCCAGGCGGCCAGTCCGGCCAGCATCCTCATGCGCGGTAGGCCCGGGCGAAGGTGTCGTTCACGCCGCTGCCGGTGACGACGAGATCCTTGATGCGCTTGTCAGTGAAGGTCGGGAAGTCGAGTTCCATCAGCCAGGCGACCGCGGCGTCCTCGACCAGGATCTTCTGGACCTGGCTGTAGAGATTCTGCCTTGTGGCGTCGTCCTGCGCCACGGCGGCTGCCTCGAACAGCCGGTCGACCTCCGGGTTGCTGTACCCGGACGTGTTCGAGAACAGGATGCCCTTGCGGATGTTCGAGGAAATGTAGGAGCGCGACACGCCGAGCGCCGGATCGCCGTACTGGTAGGTCCAGGGCGCGGACATTTCGAATTCCCAGTTGCCGCAGCGCGCCGCCCAGCCGCCGACGTCGATGCCCTCCAGCACGATGTCGATCCCGACTTTGCCGAGGGACTGGCGCACGTACTCCGCCACCCGCTGCCACATCTCGCCGTAGGGCGGCACGAGGTACTTGAGGCTCACCCGCTTGCCGTCGGCGGCGGGCTTCAGCCCCATCGCGTCGAGGAGCGCCACCGCCTTGGCGGGGGCGTACTCGTATTTTGGCACGTTCGGCTCGTAGAAGCGGGTCTTCGACGAGACCGGGCCGGTCGCGACCTTGCCGAGGCCGAAGAACACCCGCTTGCGCAGGGCCTCCCGGTCGATGGCGTGCAGCACCGCCTGGCGGAAGCGCTTGTCGTTCATCGGCGCGATGCGCGTGTTCATCTCCAGCCAGAGATGGGGCGCGTAGAATTCGTAGCCCTTCGTGGTCATGTCGAGGTTCGGCAGCGCCTTGAGGCGCGGCACGTCGAAGGCCTCGACATCGTTCCACTGGGTCAGCTGGATCGTGCCGCTTTCCAGGGCGACTGCCCGCGAGGCGGCGTCCGGGATCACCCGGTAGTAGATCTCGTCGAGATAGGGTTCACCTTTGCGGTAATAGCCCTCGTGGCGCACGAGATGGATGTGCGATCCCTTCACCCACTCCTTGAGCTTGAACGGGCCGGTGCCGATCGCCCGGGCGTTGTTCGGGTTCTGCCGCAGGTCGGTGTTCTCGTAGAGGGCCTTGGAGATGATCGGCGCGGTCGTCGCGTCGAAGGCGTGCAGGAACGGTGCGAACGGCTCCTTCAGCTTGAACACCACCGTGAGCGGGTCCGGCGCTTCGGCCGAGGCCAGGCGCGAGAACGTGCCGCGCGCCCGGGCATGGGCCTCCATCAGCGCCTTCGTGACCGAGAACACCACGTCCTCCGCGGTCATCGGCGAGCCGTCGTGGAAGGTGATGCCGGGGAACAGCTTGAACGTGTAGGTCAGGCCGTCCGGGCTGCGCTCCCAGCTCTGGGCCATGCCAGGCTTCGGCGTCAGGTCGAAATCGTAGGTCAGCAGGCTCTCGTAGATCTTGCCGCACACCGTGAGCGTGGGCGCCTGCTGATTGAGCGCCGAGACCAGGATCGGTGGCTCGGGCTGGATCACAGTGTTGAGCACGCCGCCGCGGGTCTGGCCCGCAGCGCGGGTGATGCCGAAGGGGATCGGCCCTGCTGCCCCCGCGGCGAGCATGAGCTTGGCGAAATCGCGACGATTCATCCGTGACCTCTCCAGCACCCCGGAACGCCGATCGGGCGATCTCGCGATCCGCGCGGCAGATCGGGGTCGTTCCAGCCGAATGCATCGAACAGGCCACTTGTGGTGCTGTGGATGAGGCAACCCACCAAGCGCGGATGATGAAGCCAGCGCGCTGCCGTCGCGAAGCACACCTAGGGGCCCGAATCGGATGGCTGGCTTAATACTGGTATCCGGCTTGCTTATCAGGCCCTGACACAGGGTGAATTTGCATGAGACGATCCTGGCTTCCCAGGCTGATTGCAGCTGCCGGGGCGCTCCTCGCGCCCGCACCGGCCAGCTCGGAGACGACGGTGCGGGCTGTGCTTGAAGCCGAGATCGTCACCCTGGATCCCTATTTCACCACGGCCTACATCACGCGCACCTTCGGCTTCATGGTCTACGACACGCTGTTCGCGCCGGACGCGAAGGGCCAGTTCAAGCCGCAGATGGTCGACACGTGGTCGGTGTCGGACGATCGCCTGACCTGGCGCTTCACCCTGCGCGACGGTCTGCGCTTCCACGACGGCACGCCCGTCCGGGCCGCCGACTGCGTCGCCTCGCTGAAGCGCTGGGCGGCCCGCAGCGCGCTCGGCGGCCGGCTCATGGACGTGGCGGCCGCCCTCGACACCGTGGACGACAGGACCTTCGTGCTCACGCTGCGGGAGCCCTACGGCCTCGTGCTCGACACCCTTGGCACCACGTCGAGCCCGGCGCCCTTCATCATGCCGGCCCGGCTCGCCGCGACACCGCCCACGACGCAGCTCACGGAGGTCATGGGATCCGGTCCCTTCGTCTATGACCGCGCCGTGCACATCACCGGCGACCACATGCTGCTGCGCAAGAATCCCGATTACCGGCCGCGTTCCGAACCGGCCGATTTCCTCGCCGGCGGCAAGGTCGTGAAGGTCGACGCCCTCGACATCCGCGTCATCCCGGACGGCGCGACCGCGGTCGGTGCCCTCGGCACCGGCGAGATCGACCTCATGCAGTACGCGCCCTTCGATTTGGTCGAACAGATCGAGCGCAACAAGAATCTGGCGGTGATGAACTTCACCGGTCCACACCGGTTCACGGGGCATTATCGGATCAATACGGCGGCCAAGCCCTTCGACGACCCGGCGATCCGGCGCGTGCTGCTCCGACTCGTGGATCAGCGCGAAGTCCTGGACGGGTTCGGCCTCGACCCGCGCTTCTCGCAGACCTGCGACGCCTTCTTCATCTGCGGCTCCCCCTACGAGACGCATGTCGGGGCCGAACTCCTGCGCGATCCGTCCATAGCGGCGGCGCGGGCCGCCCTGAAGGCGACCGCCTACAAGGGCGAGCCGGTGATCGTGATGGCGGCCAACGACCTCGAGGCGGCACGCGTCTCCTCCACGATCCTGGCCGATCGGCTGAAGCAGGCCGGCTTCACCGTCGATCTCCAGGTCATGGATTGGGCGGCCCTGCTCGCCCGTCGCACCAAGAAGACCGGCTGGAGCCTTTTCGGCATTCACGCCCTCGGCCTCGATCTCAGCTCGCCGCTGACGAACTCGGCGATCAACTTCACCTGCAAGGACGCAGCGAGTTCCGGGTTCATGTGCGACACGCGCATGGTCGGGCTGTTCGATCGGTTCGCCCGCGAGCCGGATCCGGACAAGCGGCGTGACATCGCCGGTGAGATCCAGTCCATCGTCTACGGCGAAGGCCTGGTCGTACCCTTCGGCCAGTTCGCCCAGCCGGCAGCCTACCGGACCTCCCTGACCGGGCTGATCCCGTCCGCCATCCCGCTCTTCTGGAACGTCGAGAAGCCATGAGCGCTGCCATGTACGATGTCATCGTCGTCGGCGCCGGCTCTGCCGGTGCCGCCCTGGCGGCGCGCCTGTCGGAGGATCCCGGCCGCCGGGTGCTCCTGCTGGAGGCGGGCCGCGACTGGCGGTCCGCAGATGCCCCGCCGGCCCTGCGCTCGGCCAACATCGTCCCGTTCATGTACGACCCGAGCCACCAGGCGGACTGGCAATGGCCGGGGCTGATGAGCCGCCGAACCCGGGCCCAGGAGCCCCGCTTCTACTGGCGCGGTCGCGCGCTCGGCGGCAGTTCGACGGTGAACGCGCAGATCGCGATCCGCGGTGTCCCGGCTGCCTTCGATGCCTGGGCGGCGCAGGGCTGCACGGGCTGGTCGGCAGAGGACGTGATGCCGCTCTTCGACCGGATCGAGGACGACGCCGAATTCGCCACCGAGGCAGGGGCCCGTCGCGGCGGTCCGCTGCCGGTCTACCGCGCCCCGCTGGACGCGTGGGGCGCCGTCGACCGCGGGCTGCGGGAGGCCGCCCTGGCGGACGGCTATGCCTGGAAGGCGGATCTCAACGCGCCGAAGGGCGAGGGTGTGTCGTGCAACCCGATCAACAGCCGCGACGGGCACCGGGTCACCACCAACGACGGCTATCTCGAACCGGCCCGCAATCGGCCGAACCTCGAGATCCGATGCGAGGCGCTTGTCGATCGCATCCTGTTCGAGGGGCGCCAGGCCGTCGGGCTCCGCGTCCGCTTCGGAACGGACGCCTGGACCGAGCTCCACGGCCGCGAGATCGTCCTCTGCGCCGGCGCCGTCCACAGCCCGGCGATCCTAATGCGTTCCGGCATCGGCCCCGCTGAGCCGCTTCGTGCCCTCGGCATCCCCGTTCTTCATGCACACGAGGCGGTCGGCGGTAATTTCATGGATCACCCGATCCTGAGGGCGACGATGGATCTGAAGCCCGGCCATCGGGCCCTCGGGCCGGATGCCCGCCATACCAATTGCTGCGTGACCTATTCGAGCGGTCTCGCGGGGGGCGGCGAGCGCGACATGATCGTTGTCGCCTACAATCATCGCGGCCTGACGGGTCTGGAACCGACCCCGCAGGGTGCCGTCGGCGTCGGTCTGTACGACGCCTTCTCGCGCGGTTCCCTGCACCTCACGGCGTCCGATCCCGAGATCAATCCGGTCATCGAGGAGAACATGCTCGACGATCCGCGCGACCGCCTGCGGCTGCGCGATGCGGTGCGACGGCTGGCGAGTCTTACGACGCATCCGGCGCTGGCCAACCTCGCAACGGCGATCCGGTTCGGCGAGAGCCCCCTCGCGCTGGGCGAAGCTGCTCGCCTCCCGGATTCCGAACTCGACGACCTGATGCTCGCGGAGGCGGGCGACATCCAGCACGCGGCCGGCACCTGCCGCATGAGCGGATGGCAGGACGCATCCGGCGTCGTCGATCCCGATCTGAAGGTCCGCGAGGTTGGTGGTCTGCGGGTCTGCGACGCGTCCATCATGCCCAGCGATTGCAGGGCGAACCTACATTTCACCTGCGTAATGATCGGTGAAAATCTTGCTCGGCGCATGAGCAATCAGTAGTTTGCAGCGGTTATCGACGGCGAGTTTCCTATCCTCTTGGGAGCATCGCTGGCTCGACATGGCCTATCAGGCTTGAGATCAGACCCATCCGTGCGCGTCTTTGCGGTGGTTGATTTGCGCCGACCGCAAAGACTGGCGCCGAGGGAGCCATCGAGCGCCGATGAAGGGCTAATCCCTCTGATTTAAACAGTGGATATGCCCAGTTGCCTTTTTCAGCCGATTATCGCCGTGGAAACCAATCTGCCCCTCGGCGAAAAGCGATCGTATTTCGCACCACCGTGACGGATCAGTCGCCGGGCGACAACTGTATTCAAGGCCGATAAAATCCGTGTCGCGCTTAGAAGATCAAGAAACAAGCCCGGTTACTTAGAAATCCGAAGCGCGGCTCAACGCCGGATAAGCGATGCCTGCTGGTCTCCTGGGTGAACGGCCTCGGGGGATGGTGGAATCGTTGTCGCGCTGCCGGTCCGCTTCTTGCTCGCCCCGCTCTTGGGCTTCGATCGAGGCCGGTGAACCAGGAGATCCTGCATGCGCCGATCCCTGCACACGGACGAGGAGATCGCGTTCCTGCTCGCGGAGGCCGCGCGCGGCATACCGGTCGCCGAGATTTGCGCGAGCGCCCATGTCTCGCTCGGCACCTACTACCGCTGGCGGCGACGGCTCGGTGGGCTGAAGCCTGCGGGTGTGGCCCGGCTCGATCAGGTCGAGCGGGAGAATGCCGGACTCCGGGCGGAGGTGCAGCGGCTCCGGGCCGCCCTGCTCCTGCAGCCGGTGCGGGCAGAGCCGATCCGGACGGCCATGACCGAACGTACGGCCCCACACCAGGGGCCGCGCCATCGCGGCGCGGCCGCCTGTGTCGGCCGCTTCGCCTTCGGGCGAAGCGCGAACTGACCTCCCGGATCCTCGCCGCCTCAGGCGGACTGGGCGGGAGCCGTGCCGAGGGCGGACTTGGGCATGAGCATGTGTACGCCCTTGTTCCCGTCCACCGTCTGAGTGATCCGCAGGTTTCCCGCCAGCGAGCAGAGCATGTAGGCCTGGTTGCGGGTGAGGCTGGTCCGGGCGCAGACCAGACGCACCATCTCGCGCACCGCCTGTCGCATCGCCTCGTCGAGGCTTTCGTGAAGGCCGATCGACATCAGGTCGGTGGGGGTCTCGGCGAAGGGCCAGGCGCCGGGGAGATCCTTGCGCACGGTGAGCCGAAAGGTGCCGGTGAGTCCCGTCTCCAGGGCGGTGATGCAGACCTCGCCGTCGCCCTGTACGCCATGGCCGTCGCCTGCATAGAAGCCGCCGCCCGGATTGAACACCGGCAGGTAGAGCGTCGTGCCGACGCGCATCTCCTTGTTGTCCATGTTGCCGCCGAAGGCGCGGGGGACCGGCGTACCGACCCTGCCCCAGGCGGCGGGCGGGGCGGTGCCCATGATGCCGAAGAACGGGTCGAGGGGCAGCTCGGTCCCCCAGGGCAGGCGGCAGAGGCCGCTGGCCGTGTCGATGTCGGCGTGGACGGTCTCGTACTCGGTGAACTCGTCCGGCAGGGTGCCGAGCAGCGGCAGGATCGCCACGAAGCCCCAGTCGAGGCGGAACTTGAGGTCGAGGATGTCGACCTGCAGCATGTCGCCTGGCTCGGCGCCCGTCACATGGACCGGGCCGGTGACGAAGTGCGGGCCAGGGCCGCGCTCGAGCGTGTCGAGGGCGTGGAGCAGGTCGGCCGGCACCCGGGCCGGGTCGGGGTGGAGCGACTCGCGCCCGCCCGCCGGATGCGAGTGCAGGGTGACGGTGTCGCCGGACGCGACCGTGAGCACCGGCGGCAGCGCTGCGTCGAAGTAGCCGAGCACCATCGTCTCGGGCGTGGCGGCAATCTCGTGATGGGTGGGCACGGCGTCTCCTCGGGTTTCTGTCAGACGACGATGTGACGGGTGAGAGCTTCGGGGTTCAACGAACCGGCGTCTCCGCGCTCGACGACGCTGCCCCGGGACAGCACCACCACCGCGTCGGCCACCCGAAGCGCGAAGTCGAGATACTGCTCCACGAGCAGCACCGTGATCCGCCCCTTCAGGCCGGCGATCACCGTCTCGATGGCGGCGACGATCGAGGGCTGGATGCCTTCCGTTGGCTCGTCGAGCAGGAGGGCGCGGGGCCGGGTAGCCAGCGCCCGGGCGATGGCGAGCTGCTGCTGCTGGCCGCCCGAGAGGTTGCCGCCGGGGCGGTGCCAGAGGCCGCGCAAAGCCGGAAACAGGACGGCCGCCTCGTCGATCGCGTCGGTGCGCTCGAGCCCGTGAGCCCGGGCCGCGACCCGCAGGTTCTCGGCAACCGTCAGGTCGGGGAAGATCTCGCGTCCCTGCGGCACGTAGGCGAGCCCCGCACGGGCGCGCCGGTCGGGGGACAGGCGGGTCAGGTCGGTCCCGTCGAGGGCGATCCGGCCGCGGCTCGCCGGGATCAGGCCGGTGAGGCAGCGCAGCAGCGTGGTCTTGCCGGCGCCGTTGCGGCCGAGCACAGCGAGGCAGGCCCCCGGCTCGACCGCGAGGCCGATCCCGCGCAGCACCTGTGCACTGCCGTAATGCTGGTCGAGCCCCTCGACATCGAGGCGCGCGGGTGCGGGCGCATGGGTCATCGGCCGAGGAAGACCTCGATCACGCGGGCATCGCGCCGGGCACCCGGCATGCTGCCCTCGTAGAGCGTTCGCCCCTCGTGCAGGACCGTCACCCGATCGGCGATGGCCTCGACGAAGTTCATGTCGTGCTCAATCACCAGGATCACTCGGTCCGGCCGACGGAGCGCCCGGATCAGCGCGGCGGTATGGGCCGTCTCGGCGTCGGACAGGCCGGCCACGGGTTCGTCGAGCAGGAGGAGCCTGGGCTCGGCGGCCAGGACCATCCCGATCTCCAGCCACTGCTTCTCGCCATGCGCCAGGGTGCCGGCGGGCACCGCGGCGCGCGAGGCAAGGCCGATCTCCGCCAGGACGGAGGCGATGCGAGCGGGGCGGTCGCGTGCCGGCAGCGCGGGGCCGCAGCCGATCTCCAGGTTCTCGCTCAGGGTGAGCGCCGGGAAAACGCTCGGCTTCTGGAACTTCCGCCGCACGCCGGCACGGGCGATCTCGGCCTCGGAGCGCTTGGTCAGGTCGATGCGATCGCCGAGCATCACCCGGCCCGAGACCGGCTTGGTGACGCCCGAGATCACGTCGAGCAGCGTGGTCTTGCCGGCGCCGTTCGGGCCGATCACGGCCCGCACCTCGCCCGGGTCGACCGCGAGCGACACCGCATCGAGCGCCGTGAAGCGGCCGAAGGCGACGGTCAGGGCCTCGACGGTGAGGACGCTCATCGGGCGGTCCGCAGCCAGGTCGGGCGTAGGCGCAAACCCACGAGATCGAGCAGGCCGTTCGGCAGGCCCAGCACCACGAGGAGCACCAGCCCCGACAGGATGAAGGGCCACGCCTCCGGCATCGCGGCGCTGAGCCAGAACTTCAGGCCGTTGACGAGGATGGCACCGATCACCGCCCCGCCGAGCCGTCCCAGGCCGCCGATGGCGACCCAGACGGCGATCTCGATGGAGAGATCGGGCGCCAGCACCCGCGGGTTGATGATGCCGACCTGCGGCACGTAGAGGATGCCGGCGAGCGCGGCGATCATGGCCGAGAGGCACCAGATCCCGAGCTTCAACCGGGTGGTGCTGTAGCCGAGGGTGCGCAGGCGGGTCTCGTCGTCGCGACAGGCGAGCATTCGGCGCCCGATTGTGCTGCCGACCAGCATCCGCGCGCCCGCGAGCACCCCGGCCAGCGCCAGCAGGGCCGCGACAGCGAGGCCGGTGACCACGCCGGGCGATCCCATGGCCCAGCCAAACAGCAGCGGGAAGCCGGTCATGCCGTTGTTGCCGCCGAGCCCGGTATCGTTGCGGTACATCAGCAGCATTGCGACGTAGACGAGCGCCTGGCTGATGATCGAGAAGTAGACGCCGTTGACGCGCGAGCGGAACGAGGCGAGCCCGAACACGAAGGCGACGAGGCCGGCGAGCGCCAGCGCGAGCACGAGGGCGTAGGGGGCATGATCGAGGCCCGCCCAATAGGTCGGAAGAGTCTTCCAGCCCATGAACTGCACGAAATCCGGCAGCACGCCGGTCACGGAGGCACCGTGCGCCAGCAGGTGCATGGCGCACACATAGCCGCCGATCGCGAAGAACAGCCCATGCCCGAGGCTGAGGATGCCGAGATAGCCCCAGACCAGGTCGAGGGAGACCGCGAGGATCGCGAAAGCGGCGAGCTGGCCGATGGCGTTGATCAGGTACGGCGCTGGCGGCGCTACCAGCAGGGCGACGGCTGCGGCGATGCAGAGCCCGACGAGTCCGGTGACCAGGGGATCGCGCACTGCGCGGCGCGCTGGTCCGAGGGGGCTCGCGAGGGCGGTCGTCTGCACGGCGCCGCTCATCGCCGCCGCCGCACGGCGAACAGGCCTTCGGGCCGGCGCTGCAGGAACAGGATGATGCCGACGAGCACGATCACCTTGGCGGCGACCGCGCCCGAGATCGGCTCGATCAGGACGTTGGCGCCGCCAACCCCGAGGGCCGCCACCAGGGTTCCGGCCAGGCTGCCGACGCCGCCGAGCACCACGACCATGAAGCTGTCGACGATGAAGCCCGAGCCCATGCCGGGATTGACGCTGTAGATCGGGCACAAAGCCACGCCGGCGAGGCCCGCCAGCCCCGAGCCCAGCCCGAAGGCGAGGCGGTCGACCCGACGGGTCGGCAAGCCCAGGCAGGCGGCCATGTCGCGATTCTGGGTCACGGCCCGGATGTCGAGCCCCAGCGGCGTGCGGCGCAGGATCAGCAGCGTCAGGACCAGCGTTGCCGCCGCGAAGCCGATCGCGAAGAGGCGGTTCCAGGTGACGACGAAGTCCGCGTAGAGCGGCACGCCGCCGGTGACATAGGCCGGCATGGCGAATTGCAGGTTCTGGGTGCCGACGGCGACGCGCACGAGGTTCACCAGAAACAGACTCACCGCCCAGGTGGCGAGCAGGCTCATCAGCGGACGCCGGTAGAGGTGACGCAGGATCAGCGCCTCGACGACGATGCCGACCAGCGCGACCGACAGGAAGGCGACCGGGATCGCCGCGACGAGGTAGAGGTCGAGCAGCGCGGGGGCGAACCGACGCAGCGCCTCCTGCACGCCGTAGGTGGCGTAGGCGCCGAGCATGATGAACTCGCCCTGCGCGAGGTTGATCACGCCCATCAGCCCGAAGATGATCGCGAGCCCGGCCGCCGCCATGAAGAGGATACTGGCGAAGCTGAGGCCGTTGTAGAGGATCGCGAGGCCGTCGCCGATCGCGACCGCACGCCCGACTTTGGTGAGACCCGCATCGAGGGCGGCCCGGAAGGCCGGGTCGGAACCGTAGGCGGGGTCGCCCTTCAGTGCGGCGAGCCGCGCCGCGGCGGCCCCGGACGGGCTTGCGGCCACGGCGGCGATCGCAGCCCGGCGCCGGGCCGGATCGGGCGAGGACAGGGCGGCCGCCTGGGCGAGGCCGGCGATCGTCCCCCTCAGCGCAGCATCGGTCTCCGCGTCCCGCGCCCGGTCGAGCACCGCCGCCGGGACAGTGGCGATGCGCCGTTCCAGGACCGCGAGGCCGGCGGCGCGAGCCGTGGGCGTCTCTGCGGCGAGCAGAGCCACCACGCTGCGTGCGGTCTCGACGGCGGCACGCTGGCGCAGGCCGAGGATTGGCGCGTGTGCCGCGGCGGCCGGCCGGCGCGCGCCGGTCACGGCGTCCTGGTCGTCCGCCGCATTCGGGCCCTCGAGCAGCAGGGCACCGTCCGGCGGACAGGTGAGGCGGCGCTCGGCGAGGGCGCCGAGGAGCCGACCGGCGAAGGCGAGGTCGTCCGCCTGCAGATCGCCTCCGGCGCGGACGAGCCCCTCGGCGGCGCCGACCTGCGCGACACCATCCCCGCACAAGGAGCTGGCGAACAGAACCCGGTCGAGCGGCGCTGCAGAGGCTGGGATTGCCAGGAGCGCCAGACACCAGAGCGCCAGGAGAGCACGCCGAATCGGATCAACCATAGGGGCTGAACGGGACCGGCTTCGGCGCGTCGGCGGATTGCCAGAGCACGTCGAAGCCGCGCTTCTCGTTGACCGAGCCGATGAAGATTCCGCGGGAGACGTAGTTGTTCTCCCCCGTCATGGTCAGCGTGTAGCCCGACGGGTCGTCGAAGCTGAGACCTGCGAAGGCTTTGCGCACCTCTGGAACCGCGAAGGAGCCCGCCTTGGCGGCGGCGAGCGCCCAGAGGTGGACGCTGTCGTAGGCCGACACCATGGGATCGATCACCGTGTCGGCACTGAACGGGACATTCTTGGCTTTCACGTAGGCGGCCCAGTCAGCGAGGAACTTCTTGTTCCGCTCGCCCTTGGCGGCCTGGAGATAGGCCCAGCAGTTCAGGTGGCCGACGAGCTTGCCGGTATCGAGACCCTCGAGATCCGCCTCCACCATGTCGAGACCGAGGATCGGCACGTCGGTGGCGCTGATGCCCTGGTTGGCAAATTCGCGCAGGAAGTCGGGGATCGAGGAGCCGACGACGGTCAGTACCACGATCGGCTGGCCGCCAGGCTGGCTGGCGAAGCTGCGCACCTGGTTCACGAGGGTCTGGAAGTTCGAGAAGCCGAAGGGCACGTATTCCTCGCGCCACGCGCTTTCCGGGATCCCCTTGCTCTTCCAGTACCCCTTCAGCTGCTTGTTGATCGTGCGCGGCCAGACGTAGTCCGAGCCGATCATGAAGAACCGCTTCGCGCCGACGCCGTCCTGGCCCATCAGGTAGTCCACTGCCGGCAGCACGGAACTCGCGGGCGGCGAGTTCACGTAGACGACGTTCTTGGAATTCTCGTCGCCCTCGAAGTGGAGCGGGTAGAACAACAACCCGTCATTCTGCTCGACGACGGGCAGCACTGATTTCCGGGACACGGAGGTCCAGCAGCCGAACAGGGCCGCGACCTTCTCCTGCTGCAGCATCTGCCGTCCGACCTGCGCGTAGAGCGGCCAGTCCGAGGCCGGATCGGAGGTCAGCACCTCGATCTGACGGCCGTTGACGCCGCCGCGGCTGTTGATCTCGTCGGCGGCCATGCGGACCACATGGTTCAGCCGCCCCTCGATATTGGCCATCGTGCCGGACGACGAGAACAGGCAGCCGAGCTTGACGGTGTCGGCGCCGAAGGCCGGTCGGATGAGAGCCGGCGCCGCGAGCAGCGCCGCGGTGCCGACGAAGCTGCGCCGCGTGAGATGCGTCATTGATTGCGAAGCTCCCATGGATTCAGCGCCGGATTGTCGGCCGACGTCGGGTCAACGGGAAGGTCAAAGAGGCTGCAGGGCGGCAGGGACCTTGCGCATATTAGCGGCACTTGCGCGCGCGAATGGCGATCTTCGTCTGGGAACGTCAAAATTATCGTATCGAATACGGGCCTCTCCGCCGTCGGAAACGGGGCTCGACCTCTTCAACATCATGAGGGCGGGTGCATCCTGCCCCCGCGACCGGCGTGCAGGGGTATCTCGGCCTGCCCTGGCGCATCGTATCAGACGTTTGGCGCGCGAATGGCACGCTTCTTGTGTGGATCCCGCCAGCGCAGCGTCGCGCAAGGCGGCGACTACAGGTTGGCGTGCCGTCGATACTGTGAGGTGCCGGGTGACCGGATCTCCGCGACCGCTTTGCCCCTGTCACGACCTCGACATCGTCGCGCGTTCGGCCGGGAGCCGACGCACCGCCTGAAAGACTCCGACATCCGCCTCCTGAGGAGAGCCGATATGTGCGACCGTCACGGCGATTATCGCGTCCCCGACTTTTCGCGGTTCAAGACCAGCCGCCGGCGCTTCCTCGGCGGCACCGCCGCGGCGCTGACCCTCGCGGCGGGGCCGGGCCTCGTCGGCCGGGCCGCGGCGGCCTCCGGTATCCGGGCGACGCACGGGACCGGCTTCTGCAATCTGAATTTCTTCCTGGCCGAGGCGATGCAACTCGCCAAGGACGACGGTCTCACCATCGACTTCGTGAACACGCCGACCTTTTCGGATCAGGTCACCTTCCTCGGAATGGGTCAGGTCGATGCCGGCGTGATGCCCTACACCAGCTTCATGGCGCTCTACGACGCCGGTGCCCCGGTGACGATCGTGGCGGGCGGCGGCATCGAGGGCTGCGTGCTCGTAGCCCAGCCGGGCCTCGACAGTCCGGAGAAGCTCAAGGGCAAGACGCTTGGCACCTTTCAGCTCGATACGCTCGAAGTGCTGCCCTACGACTGGCTGAAGAAGAACGGCGTGGCCTTCAAGGACATCACGGTCCGCTACATGGGTTCCACCCCGGAGGCCGTAGAGGCGTTCCGCGCCGGCGCCCTCGACATCATCTCCACGATCGAGCCCTACGGCACGGCGTTGCTGACCGACGTGAAGGGCGCCGTGAAGCTCTCCGACGGCACCGACATCTACGGCAAGGGCTATACCGACTGCGTGCTCGCCGTACGCAACGAGCTGATCGCCAAGAACCCGGCCGCAGTCAAAGCCCTGATCAAAGGCATGATGAAGGCTCAGGCCCTGGCCGAGGGCGACCCCCAGGCCGCCCTGAACAAGCTCGTCGGCTCCTACTACAAGACCTCGATGAGCAACGCCCAGCTCGCCATGGGCCGGCAGCCCTCGGTGGTGGACGCCCGCAACCAGACGCAGTTCATCCTCGACCGGACCGATTCAGTGGCCGAGATGGGCTACATCAAGAAGAAGCCCGGCCGCGGCGCAATCGACTGGACGCTCTTGGAGCAAGTCATCGCCGAGAACCCGGATCTCTACAGCAAGCTCAAGCTGAAGTCGGCCTAAGCGGATGGCCATCGATCTCGCCCGCGCCGCCGCCGTCCCGCATGGCCAGCCGCGCCTCCCGTTCGCGCAGCGCCTCGCGCTGCCCGACGGGCTCGTCCCCCTGCTGCGCCGGACCGGCTGGATGCTGGTCTCGGTCGGCTGCTTCGCCGGCCTCTGGGAGCTGCTGTGGGGGCTCGGCATCGCCGACGCCAAGCTCCTGCCGCCGCCGCACATCTTCCTCGGCAACCTCGCCGAGCAGGCGCGCTTCTTCAACACCGCGCAACGCTGGCAGATCGGCACCGGAATGAATACCGGCCCAAGCCCCGCCATGGCGGTGCTGATCACCGTGCTCGCCTCCACCGGCCGGGTTCTGGCGGGCCTCGCCCTGGCCGCGACCCTGTCGATCCTCGTCGGTGTGGCGATCCGCTACGTCGTGCTGTTCGAGCGGCTGACCCTGCCGACCATCACGCTGCTCGCCCCGGTCTCGCCGATCGCGTGGCTGCCGGTGGCGATCTTCATGTTCGGGATCGGCAACGCCCCTGCGATCTTCATGGTGTTCATCGCGCTGTTCTTCACCATGGTCCTCTCGACCATCCACCAGATCGACGGGGTCAACCGGAACTACATCAACGTCGCCCGGACCATGGGGGCGACGAAGCGCCAGATCTACGCGCGGGTGATCGTGCCGGCGATCCTGCCGGGGCTGCTCGCGGTTTTGCGCCTCAACCTGTTCGGCGCCTGGATGGTGGTGCTCGTCGCCGAGGCGACCGGTGTCGGCTACGGGCTCGGCCAGGTGATCATGCTGGCGCGCAACACCTTCAACCCGTCGCTGGTCTTCTTCACCATCACCCTGATCGGCCTGCTCGGCTTCGCCTTCGACCTGCTGTTCCGGCTGGTCCAGCGGCGGATGCTGTATTGGCTGCCGCGTGACGCGGGGTCCTCCCTTGGCCTCTGAGTCCGCTCCCCTCGACGCCGTCTCCTGCCGCGGCGTTGCCAAGGTCTGGGCGGCTGGCACCGCCCGCGCCCACGAGGCCCTGCGCGACATCGACCTCACCGTGCGGCCCGGCGAGTTCGTGGTGTTCCTCGGGCCCTCGGGCTGCGGGAAGAGCACGCTGCTCTACCTGATCGCCGGGCTCGAACCCGCCTCCGGGGGCGAGCTCCTGGCCTTCGGCGAGGCCGTCACCGGCCCGTCGCCGGAGCGCAGCCTGATCTTCCAAGAGACGTCGCTCTTCCCTTGGCTCAGCGTCTGGCAGAACGTCAGCTTCGGCCTGTCGCTGAAGGGTGTGCCGGAAGCGGAACGCCGGAGCATCGCCCGGGCCGCGCTCCAGCGCGTCGGCCTCGCCGAGGCCTTCGACAAGCGACCCGACGAGCTGTCGGGCGGCATGCGCCAGCGGGTGGCGGTCGCCCGTGCGCTGGCTATGCGCCCCAAGGTCTTGCTGATGGACGAGCCCTTCGCGGCGCTGGACGTCCAGACCCGCCAGAAGATGCAGGACTTCCTGCTCGACGTCTGGCGCGACAGCGGCGCCTCGGTGCTGTTCGTGACCCATCACATCGACGAGGCCGTGGCGCTCGCCGACCGGGTGGTGGTGTTCACCGCCCGCCCCGGCCGGATCAAGACGATCGTCCGCAACGACCTCGCCCGCCCGCGCGACCCGTTCTCGCCCGAGGCCGAGGCGCTGCGGCGCCACCTCACCGAGCTCCTGCGCGACGAGGTCGACCGGGCCTTCGCCGAGCAGGAAGCGCTCGTCTGAACCCCTCCCCAACACGGACACGACCATGGCCACATCGCTGATCCGCAGCCGGCGGATGATCACCCGCACCCTCGACCATGATCGCTGGGAAGAGATCGCCGACGGCGCGGTCCTGCAGACGGACGGGATCATCGCGGCGGTCGGCACCTACGCGGACCTGCATGCCCGCTACCCCGACGCCCCCGTGATCGGATCCGGCCGCGAGATCCTGCTGCCGGGCTTCGTCAACGGCCACCACCATGTCGGCCTGACGCCAGTCCAGCTCGGATCCCCTGACATGCCGCTGGAGCTGTGGTTCGTAACCCGGATGGTGGCGCGCAACCTCAACCTGTATCTCGACACCCTGTACTCCGCCTTCGAGATGGTCGGCTCGGGGATCACCACGGTCCAGCACATCCACGGCTGGATGCCCGGCTCCCTGGAGGAGGTCGAGGCGCGCTCCAACGAGGTGCTGCGCGCCTATCGCGACATCGGCATGCGGGTCTCGTACTGCTTCGCGGTCCGCGACCAGAACCGTCTCGTCTACCAGGCCGACATGGATTTCGTGGCGAGCCTGCCGGCGCCGCTGCAGGACCCGATGAAGCGCTGGTTCGAGCGCTTCCAGATGTCCCTGGAGGACAATTTCTCGCTCTTCCGCAGCCTGCATAGCGGCCAGGAGGGGGCCTCGCGGGCCAAGATCCAGCTGGCGCCCGCCAACCTGCACTGGTGCTCCGACGCGGCCCTCGAAGGGCTCGCCGGACTGTCCGAATCCTACGACGTGCCGATGCACATGCATCTCGTCGAGACCGCCTACCAGAAGGCCTACGCGGAGAAGCGCGGCGGCGGCACCGCCCTCGAGTACCTCGACCGGTTCGGCATGCTCGGTCCGCGCCTGACGCTCGGCCACGGCGTCTGGCTCAACGAGTCCGACATCGAGCGGGTGGCGGCGACCGGCACCTGCATCTGTCACAATTGCTCGTCGAACTTCCGGCTGCGCTCCGGCGTGGCGGCGCTCAACCGGTTCGAGGCGAAGGGCATCAACACGGCGATCGGCCTCGACGAGGCCGGCATCAACGACGACCGCGACATGCTCCAGGAGATGCGCCTCGTGCTGCGCGCCCACCGGGTGCCCGGCATGGACGAGGCCGACGTGCCGAGCATGGCGCAGGTGCTGCGGATGGCGACCGTCGGCGGCGCCCGCACCACCCCCTACGGCGACAGCCTGGGCACGATCGAAGTCGGCAAGGGCGCCGACCTCGTCCTGATTGACTGGGACCAGATCGCCTACCCGTATCTCGACCCGGAGACGCCGCTCCTCGACGCGGTGATCCAGCGGGCGAAGACCGGCGGCGTCACCACGGTGCTGTGCGAGGGCGAGGTGCTCTACGCCGACGGGCGCTTCACCCGGGTCGACCGCGATGCTGCCCTGAAGGCGCTGCACGACGACCTGTCGCGGGCGCTGTCGGACGACGAGGTCGAGCGGCGGCAGCTCTCGAAGGCCCTCCTGCCGCATGCGAGGCGCTTCTACGCCGACTACATCGACCCTGCGCGGCACGAGCCGTTCTACCGCCCGAGCTCGCGCGTCTGAGGCGCGCAGTCCCCCGGAGAGCCGGACGTTCAGCCCGCGTCCCACTCTCGTGAGTGCGCACCCTCGGGCCGCTGGGCGCGCGCGGGATCGTGCGAGAGGCGCGGGTCGCGCCCGCGGCATCGGGGCGGCTCCGCGGCGTCGCCGGCAATGGGGTGTTTGGCAGCGGACGGACAGCGGATGGCAAAGGTTTCAGCGATCCGCTCAGCGGCTCGCGCGCAGCAAGCCCGGGTCGAGGACCTGTTCGCGCAGCTCGCCGGATGCGGCCGAACCGATCCCGGAATCACGCGAGCCTCGTACAGTCCCGAGGAGACCGCCGCGCACGCCGTGATGATGCGTTGCGCCGCCGATCTCGGTCTCACCGTCCATCGGGACGCCGCCGCCAACACCTACATGACCCTGCCGGGGCGCGATCGAAGCCTGCCGCCGATCCTGATCGGCTCCCACCTCGACACTGTTGCCCATGGCGGCAACTACGACGGCGCGGCCGGGGTGGTGGCCGGGCTCGCGGCCATCGCGGCGATCCGCAGCCTCGGCCTGAGGCCGTCGCGGGATCTGACCGTCATGGGCGTGCGCGCCGAGGAGAGCGTCTGGTTCCAGGTCTCGTATCTCGGCAGCCGGGCGGCGCTCGGTACCCTGCCGGACGGAGCGCTCGACGCAGTCCGGATCGATAGCGGCCTGCGTCTTGGCGAGCATATCGCCCGTGAGGGCGGCGATCCGGAGGCTTTGGTGGGCGGAAGGGCCGCCATCGACGCAGGCGCGATCCACGCCTTCCTAGAGGTGCATATCGAGCAGGCGCCGAGTCTCGAGGAAGCCGGGATCCCGGTCGGCCTCTGTACCGGCATCCCGGGCAACGTACGCTATCCTGACGTCCGCATCGCCGGGCGTTACGACCATGTCGGCACGCCGCGCCGTTTCCGACGCGATGCGGCCATGGCCGGCGCCGAGATCGCCCTGGCCCTCGACCGGATCTGGCAGGCGCGAGAGGCGGCCGGCTGCCCGATAGCCGTGACCTTCGGACGGTTCCATACCGATGCCGCGGCGCATGGCCTGACGACGGTCCCGGGCGAGTTCCGGTTTAGCCTCGACATGTGGGCCTACGCGGCCGAAGTTCTGTCGGAGATCGAGGCCGCGTTCCTGAACGCGGTGGCGACGGTCGTGGAAAGCCGCGGCGTGACGGTGACGCTCGGCGTGCGCGCCGAAGCGGGTGTCGGTATGGTCTCGGTCGGGATCCGCGATGGGCTTGCTGCGGCGGCGGAGGCCCTCGGCATCGCGACCCAGCTCCTTGGCAGCCCGGCCTCCCACGATGCTGCCGCCTTCGCCAAGGCCGGCGTGCCGATGGCGATGCTGTTCGTGCGCAACGCCAACGGCAGCCACAATCCCAATGAAGCCATGGCCATCGACGATCTTCTCGATGCCGTCGCGATCCTCGCCAGTTGGCTGGTTGCGGAGACCTGCGAGGTCTGAGGCCAGGCCGTCAGGCCGCGAAACGCGCGAGACCGCCCCTCGGACTGCCGAGGATCGTGTCATCGCGCATGACGGGCTGGCCGCGCACGATCGTGGCCATTGGCCAGCCCGTTACGGCAGTGCCTGCGAATGGCGTCCAGCCGCACGGCGAGACGATCCAAGATTCCTTGATCGTGCGGAGCGCCTTCAGGTCCACGAGGGTGAAATCCGCGTCGTACCCGGCAGCGATGCGACCCTTGCCCGGGAGGCCGTAAACCCGAGCCGGACAGGCCGCCATGAGATCGACAAGGCGCGCCAGCGACAGGCGCCCGGCGGCCCAGGCAGCAGCCCGATGGCGCTCGCTGCGGATGGGGGTATTCATCACCCCGAGCCTGTCGTAGCAGTCGGGCGCCACCTTGGTCAGGTGGTTGACCAGGACCTCGACGGTCGCGATGTCGCGATAGCCCCGGAGGTAGTCGAGTTCCTCGGCGGTGGACACGTGAAGGATGTGCGTCGCCTGACCGCTCTTGCAGGCCGGGGCTATAAGGCGACGGGTGCCCAGGAAGGCGCATTCCTCGTCGCGCCACTCCATGTGGGTCCGGTGCGGTTGTCCCCGGCTGAACAGCGGCTTGCGTGCCTGGAGCCGGTGCTCCTCCTCGGCGCAGCCGAGCACGATGGCGTCGGCGCCGTCGCGCTCGATCAGGATCCGGGCCGCCGCGATCAGGCGGGCGCGAATGACCTCGCCTACCGTCTCGTCCGCCCGCGCCTCCACCGGCCGGCTGCCGGTATAGCGCCCCCGAGACCCATCTGGCGCTCGCGGTGCACGCCGCCCTCCGACAACGCGACAATTCCGAAGCGCTCGCGAAGGGTGAGCGCGCGAGAGATCCCCCATTCGGCGATCCCCATCACCGGCCGTCGGCGACCTCGCGTGCGGTCTGCAGGCCCGGGTCGCTGAAGCAGGCGATGACGAAGGCGTCTGCCGGATCCGCCGCGATGCGCCGCGCCAGTGGCATCACCACGCGATCCGCATCCTGCTGCGCGGAGATGCTCTCGGGCCCTTCAGGCAGGGCCGTCACGGTGATGGCGGGACCGCCTGGCAGGCGCAGCGGCGCCAGCGCCGCATCGACGGCGGCCGTCACCGTTCAGGAGGAATTCGGGTTGATCACCAGGATGCGCGCTGGGTTGATGACGCCGGGATTGGGCATGCGGCCTCCTGTTCACCCCGCCAAGAGCCACCTTGCCCTCGACGGACCGATCCCGACCTAGCGAGATTCGGGCTGCGCGCCACCTGCGACGCTCGCCGGATCGGGCACCGATCTTGCGCGCGTACCTGACCCGGTGAGGAGGTTCTCGATGCACGACAGCGCTGCGGATATGGCGGCCGGCGTCACCCTGGTGACGGGGGCCCGGTGGGTCGTTGCCTGGGATCCCGAGAGCGGCAGCCATGTCTACCGCAGCGGCGCGGACGTGGCCTTCGAGGATGGTGCCCTCGTCCATGTCGGTCCGGACTACGCGGGGCCCCCGCCCGTCCGGACCATCGACGCATCCGGCTGCATGATCATGCCGGGGCTCGTGGACATCCACACGCACCTGTTCTCGGAACCCATGAACAAGGGCATGTGGGACGAGGTCGGCAGCCCGCGCCTCTACAACACTTCGCTCTACGAGTACCTTCCGATCCTCCGGCCGGATGCGGAGGGCACGCGGGCGGCCTACGGGGTCGCTCTGGCGGAGCTGGCGCTCTCGGGCGTCACCACGGTGTGCGACCTCGCCCTGCCGAGCGAGGGCTGGCTCGACCTCCTCGGAAGCTCGGGCCTGCGGGTCTGCATCGCCCCCATGTTCCGGTCCGGCCGCTGGCTAACCCGGAACGGCCACAGCGTGGAGTACGCATGGGACGAGGCCGCCGGCCGGCGCGGCCTGGATCAGGCGCTGGCCGAGATCGAGGCCGCGCAGGTGCATCCGAGCGGACGGCTCTTCGGTATGCTCTGCCCGGCGCAGGTGGACACATGCACGGCGGAACTGATGCGGGACGCCCATGCCGAGGCGGTGCGGCGCGACCTGCGCTTCCACACCCATGCGGCGCAGTCCCTGTCGGAATTCCACGAGATTACCCGCCGCACTGGGATGACGCCGATCGAGTGGCTCGACGATCTCGGGGTGCTCAGCGAGCGCACAATCGTGGGCCACGGGATCTTCGTGGACGACCATCCCTGGACCCACTGGCACAGCCCGGGCTCGGACATGCGGCGCCTGGCCGAGCGTGGCGCCACGGTCGCCCATTGCCCAACGGTCTTCGCCCGCCGCGGCATCGCGCTCAATCATTTCGGCCGCTACGTCCAGGCCGGCGTCAACATGGGCATCGGCACCGATGTCTATCCACACAACATGCTCGACGAGATGCGCCTCGTCTCGTACCTCGCCCGGGTCGTCGCCGAGAACCCCCGCGACACCCGCGCGGCGGACGTGTTTCACGCCGCCACAATCGGTGGGGCCCTGGCGCTGGGGCGCTCTGACATTGGCCGGCTCACGGCGGGCTGCAAGGCCGATTTCGTGCTCGTGGACTGCACGCATCCCGCCATGCGGCCGTGCCGCGACCCCATACAGTCGCTGATCTATTCGGCCGCCGACCGCGCTGTACGGCAGGTCTTCGTCGATGGCCGCGAGATCGTGCGCGACGGTCGCGTCCTGACGGTCGACTACGCGGCCGCGGCCGCGGCCCTTGAGGAAGCGCAAGGTCGCGCACTCGCACAGATCCGGCAGCTCGACTGGGCGGGACGCGGCCCCGACGCCATCGCACCGCCGACCTTCCCAGGGCTGTGAGGCCTCGGCGCCGCGAGTTTCAGGCGGGCCGCACGTTCCAAAAGGTTGGAAACCCGTCGAGGATCCCGGTGAGGCCGGAGCGATAGGCAGTCGGCTGCAGGTACTGGCCAAGGGGGTAGTAGGGCACGTCCTCCATGGCCTGGAGCTGGATGTCCCGGCAGAGGGCAGCGCGCGCCGCCTCGTCCGGGGCCGTGAACCACGCGTCGCGCAGGGCCTCGATCCGCGGCGTCGTGGCCCAGCCGGCATAGCCGGTCTCGCCGGTTCCCCGTAGGGCGATGTAGCCGGCGGGGTTGAGCCAATCCGTGCCGGACCAGTTCGTGACGAAGGCGCTCCAGCCGCCCTCGGATACCGGCCCCTTGCGGTTGCGCCGCTGGAGCATCGCGTTGAACTCGACGGCGTAGACCTCGACATTCATGCCGACGCGTTGCAGCAGGTCGGCCGCGACTTGACCGAGCGCCAGGAGCGGCGCCGAGTTCGACGGCACCATCAGCAGCACGGTCTCACCGGCGTAGCCGGCAGTCTTGAGGTCGGCACGCACCTGTGCCGGATCGCGTGGCGTCGTGAGCGGCGCGAGCCCGTCCATCGAGGCCATCGGCGTGTCGGGACAGAAGAAGCCGAGGGGCACGTGGAACAGGCTGGGATCGTCGGCGCCCACGACACCCTGCATGCAGGAGGTCTGGTCAATCGCTCCCCAGAGCGCCCGCCGGATGGCCGGGTTGTTGAAGGGCGGCTGCAAGTGGTTGACCCGCAGCATCGTCACGAAGCCGGTCGAATCGAGTACGCGGGTGCTCACGCCCTTGGCCGCTTTCAGCAGACCCAGCTGGTCGTGCGAGGCGTATTCCTGCCAGTCGGCCTCGCCGGCGATCAGCGCGGACGTCGCCGTGGAGGTATCGCCGATGACGCGCCACTCGACCCGGTCGTAGTGGGCGACCTTGGGACCCGAGGTCCAGGTGAGCGGGCCGTCCTTGCGGGGCACGTAGCCCTCGAAGCGGGTGTAGACGGTCCGATCACCGGGCACCCGCTCGTCCGCCTTGAAGCAGAACGGCCCGGAGCCGATGAGTTCCGGCACCTGCTGGAACGGGTCCGTCACGGCGAGGCGCTCCGGCATCATCGCGCAGACCGGCACCGAGGCCTTGCCCAGCGCGATCGGCAGGAGCGGGAACGGACGCTTGAGGCGGAACCGAATGGTCCGATCATCGGGTGCCGACAGCTCGTCCGTCGCCTCCAGGAGCGAGCCACCGAAGGGGTCGCGCTTGGCCCAGCGCCGCAGCGAGGCCACGCAATCGCGGGCGAGCACACGGGTTCCGTCGTGGAAGAGGAGGCCGTCGCGCAGGGTCAGATCCCAGCGGCGCCCATCCGCCTCGACACGGTGGCCCTCGACCATCTGGGGCGTGGCGCGGAAAGAGGCGTCCATGCCGTAGAGCGTGTCGAAGACCATGTAGCCATGGTTGCGGGTGATGTACGCGAAGGTCGTGACCGGATCGAGGGTTACGAGGTCCTGCTGCGGGATGAAGCGCAGGGTCGAGGCGGCAGCCGCCCGGACCAGGGCTGGAGCCGCGACCGCGCTGGCGACCACGGCGCCCGCACCCTGCAACAGCGTCCGTCGCTTCATTGAAGAGTTCCCGATCTATCTCGGCGCGATCGTTGTGCGTTGACACCAGCCCGGACCTACCGAGCGATCCACCTCGCGGGGGCTTGCAGGAATGGGGCCGAACAACGGCACTTGGATCAGGAGAAAGCGAATTTGGGCCGCCTCCAAGCGTTAAGGCACGATCGAGCAAGACTCGCACAATGATTGAACGTGCTGCGAGCTAATATGAGACGTCAACACGCTACCTTTACTGTGCCGACATACGCCGCACGCGCCATCCTCAACTTCTCTGGTCCTAAACTGATCCTCTCTGTCAGCCGGGTTCAAAGCCACCCGGTCAGCTCACCTGCGCGACGTCATCCAATCCGTGCCGACCTCAGAAGTCGTGTCTGCTTGGCGCGATCCGATCCAGACCGCATGCGCTACCCGTCACGTTCTTACGGATGGGGCCTTCGCGCGCTGCGCCCTCAGGGTATCGGCGATGACGACACCGGTGCGCAGTACGTGCCGATAGGCGATGGCGCCGGCTTCCGTGGCATCGCGCGCATCGAGAGCCCCGAACAGATCGCGGTGTTCCCGAGCTGATTCCTCCCACCGGCTGCCAGTCGAGAGCGCCCGCAGGCGTGCCCATTGGGCCCGGGCCTGGAGAGGCGCGTGAGCCTCGGCCAATGGCCGGTTGTGGGCAGCCGTCACGATCGTCCGGTGGATTTCTTGGTTGAGGGCGAAATAAGCGTCGAGCACCTTGTCCCGGTGCATGCAATCGAGCCGCGCCTGCTTCTCGCGCAGTTCGCCCAAGAGGGCGTCGGAGATCCGAGTCGCGGCGAGTTCCGCGGTCAGCCGCTCGATGCCCGCCAACGCCTCGAACAGTTCGAGGACGTCTTCCGGCTCCCAGTCCGGAACGCGCGCGCTCCGGTTCTGATGCAGCTCGACCAGACCCTCTGCTGCCAGGAGCTTAAGGGCTTCCCGCAACGGCGTGCGGGAAACCCCCAGCGCGATCGAGAGATCCTTCTCAACCAGGGGGGCGCCCGCCGGCAGCACGCCGCGGACGATCATGTCCTTGAGCCGGCCGGCCGCCTGCTCGTGCAGGCCGGTTCGCGGGAGCGGCGCGGCCGGGATATTCAGGGCCTTGCGAGGGCGGCCTCGGAGGCGTGCGACCACTTCCATCGGTTTCCCAACTCCACGGCACCAGCCTAACGCATCCGACTTCCGGGTCCGTGACCCGTTTTTAGCGTCGTTGCGGTGCCCTAGCAGGCATCTGCGCAAATTGCATGCACCATGCAGAAAACACCTTGTTGGCCCGTCGCACCTGGAAGATGTTCGCTGCATCGGAGACGGATGCGATGGCGAGACCGAACGGGACGACGCGTCTGGGCATGCTCACGCCCTCGTCGAACAGCGTGCTGGAACCCGCCACCGCGCATCTGCTCGCCGGCTGCGCGCAGGTCAGCGCGCATTTCTCCCGCTTCCGGGTCACGCAGATCGGCCTGTCGCAGGCGGCCCTGGAGCAGTTCGACCCCGAGCCGATCCTGATGGCGGCCGAACTGCTCGCCGATGCTCGGGTGGCGGCGATCCTGTGGAACGGCACCTCCGGCGCGTGGCTCGGCTTCGACGCCGACGAGCGCCTGCGCGACGCGATCCAGGACCGGACCGGTTGCCTCGCCTCCACCGCCGCGCTCGCCTTCCGCGACCTGTTCCGTGCCCGGGGCTATGACCGGATCGGTCTCGTGACGCCCTACACGGGCGACGTCCAGCGGCAGATCCAGGCGAATTGGGGGGCAGCCGGCTTCGACTGCGCCGCCGAGCGCCATTGTGGACTGTCGGAGAACTTCGCCTTCGCCACGGTCGGCCCGGAGGCGATCGCCCAGATGGTCCGCGGGGTGGCGGCCGAAGGCGTCGATGCGGTGGCGATCGTCTGCACCAACCTCGCGGGCGCGGCGCTTGCCCCGGCTTTGGAGGCCGAACTCGGCGTGCCGGTCCTCGACTCGGTCGCCGTCACCCTCTGGAAGGGCCTGGACCTCGCCGGCTGCAGGCATGCGGATCTCGCCGCGCGGGGTCGCGTGTTCGCGGAGGCCCGGCCGTGAGCGCCGCGACCGGAGCCAGGACCTCCCTGATCCTCGACGGGATCACGCAGCGCTACGGCACGGCGCTCGCCGTCGATACCGTAACCCTCGACATTAAGGGCGGCGAACTCGTCGCGCTGCTCGGGCCTTCCGGTTGCGGCAAGACCACCCTGTTGCGGGCGGTGGCCGGTTTCCTGAAGCCGACGGAGGGACGCGTCATCATTGGGGGGCAGGCGGTCGATCACCTGCCGCCGAACCGCCGCACCGTCGGCATCGTGTTCCAGAACTACGCCCTGTTCCCCCACATGAGCGTGGCCGAGAACGTCGCCTACGGGCTCGCCGCGCGGGGCGTCGGGCGGGCCGATCAAAAGGCGCGGGTGGCCGAGATGCTGGCGCTCGTGCGCCTGGAGCATCTGGCAGATCGCTTTCCGCGGGCGATGTCGGGCGGTCAGCAGCAGCGCGTGGCGCTCGCCCGGGCGCTCGCGGTGCGGCCCTCGATCCTGCTCCTCGACGAGCCCTTCGCGGCCCTCGACAAGAACCTGCGCCTCGACATGCAGATCGAGATCAAGCGCATCCAGCGCAGCGCCGGCACCACCACGCTGATCGTCACGCATGACCAAGAGGAGGCCCTATCGATGGCCGACCGGGTCGCCGTGCTGAATGCCGGCCGCCTGGAGCAGTTCGCGCCGCCGACCGACGTCTACGACCGCCCCGAGACGTTGTTCGTCAACACTTTCGTGGGCACGGCCAACGTCCTGCACGGGCAACTCGCAACCGGGCCGGATGGCGGCCGCGCGGTGGCGCTCCCAGGCGGCGGCCTGCTCCCCACCGTCACCGCGATGCCGGACGGAACGCGGGTGGCCGCCTGCCTGCGGCCCGAGCACGTCGCCTTCGAAACGGGTGGGGAGGGGCTCGACGGCGTCGTCGAGATCGGCCTGCCGCTCGGCGCCACGCTGGTCCACGAGATCCGCCTGGAGGGCGGCGCGCGCCTGAAGACCGCCGAGGCCCGCGCGGCGGGCGCCGGCCCGCGACCGCCCGGGACGCGCGTGCGCCTGCGCCCGATCGTGCCGGAGCGGGTCAGCGTCTTCCCCGACCCCCGCCACTGAAGCCGAGCCGCCAGGAGATTCCGACCATGACCCTGCACCGCCGCAGCCTCCTCGCCGGCGCCCTGACGCTCGGCGCGACGCAGGCCTTCCCCGGCCTGTCTCACGCGCAGGCCCGCAAGCTCGTCTTCGCGACCTTCACGGGCAGCTGGGAAGAGGCCCACCGGGCGGTACTGGTCCCGGCCTTCCGCAAGAACACGGGCGGCGACATCATCCTCGATCCGATGCTTTCGGTCGATCAGATCGCCAAGGTCCAGGCGGCCCGCACCAACCCGCCGATCGACGTGATGCTGCATGATCCCGGTCCCGCGCTCACTGCGATCGCTCAGGACCTCGTCGAGCCCTATCCGGTGGCCCAGTCCGCCCACTATGCCAACCTGATCGCGGATGCGCAGGAGCCGATGGGCCCGGCCCCGTTCTTCCAGATCGTCGGGCTGACCTACAATCCCGAGACGGTGAAGACGCCGCCGACCTCCTGGGCCGACCTCTGGAAACCCGAATACAAGGGACGGGTCGGCATCACCAACCTGAACTCGACGCTGGGCACCGGCTTCCTCGTGGAGATCGCCCGGATGCACGGGGGCTCAGAGACCGATATCGAGCCCGGCTTCAAGGCGCTGGAAGCGCTCAAGCCCAACCTCGCCGCCGTCGCGGCCAATCCCGGCGCGCTCGCTGCCCTCTATCAGCAGCAGCAGGTCGATATCGGGCCAGGTAATTTCAACGCGATCCAGATCCTGAAAGCCCGCGGCGTGCCGGTGGAATTCGCCGCGCCGAAGGAGGGTATCATCGCCTTCAAGACCACGATCCACATCGTCAAGAACACGCCCGTAAAGGATCTCGCCTTCACGCTGATCGAGGCAGCTCTCTCGCCAGAGGTGCAGGTCAAGCTGATGCAGAGCCCCTATCTGATCGTCCCAACCAACCGGAAGGTGGCGATCGAGGGCGCGGTCGCGAAGGTGCTGGCCAAGGACGCGGACGAACTGAAGCGCAAGTCGGTCTTCCAGGACTGGGCCGCGATCAACCGCAGCCGGGCGGCCTGGATCGAGCGCTTCAATAGAGAGATCCGGGTGTGACCGCGGGCTTCGCGCCGATGGCGCCCGACCCGGTGGCGGCGCCGGGCCGCCCGGGCCATCCCTGGATGGCCGCCTACGACATCCGCCTCGCGCTGCCGCTCGGGGTGTTCTTCCTGGTCTTTTTCCTGGCGCCGCTGGCACTCCTGGTGCTGGTGAGCTTTTACGCAGATCCGGGCATGACCCGCTTCGGCCTCGACCAATACGCCCGGTTCCTGCTCGATCCGTTCTCCCTGCGGGTGCTCGGCTCGACCCTGTGGCTCGGCGTCGAAGTCACGGCGCTCACCCTGCTGCTCGGCCTGCCGCTGGCGCTGCTCCTGACCTGGGCGCCCGGCCGGCTGCGCGGCCTGCTGACCCTCATCGTGCTGCTGCCGCTGCTCACGAGCGTGGTGGTGCGGACCTTCGCGTGGATCGTGATCTTGGGGCGTCAGGGCATCGTCAATGCCGGACTCCTGGCCCTCGGCCTCACCGACACGCCTTTGAAGCTGCTCTACACTGAGGGCGGCCTCGTCCTGGCGCTGGCGCAGGTGCAGATGCCCCTGATGGTACTGCCGCTGGTGACCGCCCTGTCGCGGATCGACCCGAACCTCGCCGATGCCTCGGCGGCTCTCGGGGCAGGGGCGTGGCGCACCTTCGTCCGGGTGACGCTGCCGCTCTGCCTGCCCGGCATCGTGGCGGGCTGCCTCCTCACCTTCGCAGCGGCGATCACCGCCTTCATTACCCAATCGCTGATCGGCGGCGGGCAGATGCTGTTCATGCCGATGTACCTCTACCAGCAGGCGTCGTCGCTCAACAATTGGCCGTTCGCTGCGGCGATCGCGATCGTCTTTCTCGTGGCGGTGCTGGCCTGCGTGACCGTCTTCAACCTGGTGGGCCGCCTGTCGCGCGGCTACGCGCAAGCCTGAGGAGCGCTGATGAGAACGAGCATGCGGCGCGATTTCGACTGGTTCAGCTTCCACGCCGCCGTGCTGCTGCTCGCCGGGCTCTGCCTCGTCCTGCTCGCGGCGCCGACCGTGATCGTCGTCGTGGTCTCGTTCACCAGCGGCTTCTCCCTGCGCTTCCCGCCGCCCGGCTACGCCTTGCGCTGGTACGCAGCACTGGCGGAGGCCGAGCAGCTTCGGGCCGCCGCCTGGAACAGCCTCGTGGTGGCGGGGTGGACGACCCTGCTGTCGGTGCTGCTGGGCACCGCCGCCGCGCTCGCCCTCGCCCGGTCGCCGCGGCTCTCAGCGCGGCTCCTCGACAGCCTGTTCCTGTCGCCGCTCGTCCTGCCGGCCCTGGCCTTCGGGCTCGCCGCCCTGATGCTGTTCAGCCTCGCCGGCATCCCGGTCTCGCCGTTGACCCTCGTCCTCGGCCACACCGTGGTGTGCGTGCCTTTCGTGGTCCGCACCACCGTGGCGGCCCTGTCGCAGATGGACCCGGTGCTGCTCGAGAGCTCGACCTCTCTGGGCGCGTCACGCCTCTACACTTTCCGCCGGGTGACCCTTCCGCTGATCCGGCCCGGCATCCTCGCCGGCGGCTTCATCGCCTTCATGGCGAGCTTCGACAACGTCCCGGTCTCGCTCTTCCTGCGCGATGCCGCCACCGACATGCTGCCGATCCGCATGTGGCAGGATCTGGAGGGCCGCCTCGACGTCACGGTGGCGGCGGCCTCCAGCCTGCTGATCCTGGTGACGGTAGTGCTGGCGGTGGTGATGGAGCGGGCCGCCGGCCTGTCCCGCCGGATGGCGGGCTGACCTGCCATGCGGATCCTGCTCCTCAACCCGAACACCTCCGCGGCGATGACCGAACGCATGGCGCGGGCGGCCGAGGCGGCCCTCGCCCCCGACGTGCAGATCACCGCGCTCACCGCCACGACGGGCCTGCCCTACATCGCGAGCCGGGCCGAGGCGCAGCTCGCCGGCGCGGCCGTGCTGGAGACGCTGGCGGCGCATCACGCCGGCCACGACGCGGCGGTGATCGCGGCCTACGGCGATCCCGGGCTGATCGCGGCGCGCGAGCTGTTCGACCTGCCGGTGGTCGGCATGGCCGAGGCCGCGATGCTAACCGCCTGCCAGCTCGGGGCGCGGTTCGCGGTCGTGACGTTCTCGCCCGCGCTGCTGCCCTGGTACGAGGATGCCTTGGCGCTGGCGGGGCTGACGGCGCGCTGCGTCGGGCTCTACGCGGTGCGCCGGCCGTTCGCGGACGTGACCGCGGTTCAGGACGTGTTGCGGCCGGAGATCCTCGCTCTGGCCGAGCGCGCGGTCACGGACGGCGCCGATACAGTGATCCTGGCGGGGGCGCCGCTTGCCGGCCTGGGCTCCGTCCTGCGCGAGGCGGTGCCGGTTCCGCTGATCGATCCGCTGGCGGCGGCCCTGGGCCAGGCGCAGGCGCTGGTGCGGCTCGGGACACGCCCGCCCACGGCCGGGCGCTTCGCCCGCCCGCCCGCGAAACCCGCCACCGGCCTGACTGGCCCGCTCGCCCAATGGATCGCGCATCGCGCGGGAGAGACATGACCCGGACCGATTGGATGGGCGAGACCGGCCCGCTCTGGACCCTCTCGGCGGCCGCCCTGTGCCGCCGTTACGCGGCCGGCACGGCGAGCCCCGTCGCAGCCGCGCGGTCCTGCCTGGAGCGCGCCGAGGCCGTGAACCCAACCCTCAACGCCCTCGTCGCCATCGATTCCGATGGGGCGGAACGCGCCGCCATGGCGAGCGAGGCGCGCTGGCGAGCGGGCACACCGCTGGGCCCTCTCGACGGCGTGCCGGTGACCATCAAGGACAGCCTGAACGTCGACGGCTTCGCGACGCGCTGGGGCAGCCGGCTCTCTGGGGAGCACAGGGTCGACCAGGACGAGACTCCGGTGCGCCGTCTGCGCGCAGCCGGGGCGGTGATCCTCGCCAAGACCAACGTCCCGGAACTGACCGTCCAGGGCTACACCGGCAACCCGGTCTTCGGCGTCACCCGCAACCCGTGGGATCCGGCGCTGACGCCGGGGGGCTCCAGTGGCGGCGCCGTCGCGGCGGTGGCTGCCGGGATCGGGCCGCTGGCGCTCGGGACGGACGCGGGCGGCTCGATCCGCCGGCCCGCGTCCCATACCGGCCTCGTCGGCTTGAAACCCACTACCGGCCGGGTGCCGCGCCGGGGTGGCCTGCCGCCGATCATGCTCGACCTCGAAGTGGTCGGACCGATGGCCCGCACGGTCGACGACCTCGCGGCGGCGATGCGGATCCTCGGGGCGGCCGATCCGGATTCCGTCGCGCCGAACGGCTTCGGCCCGTTCGGGACCGCTGCGGTGCCGGAGCGCCCGCTGCGGATTCTTTACGTCCCGGCCTTCGGGACCGCTCCGGTCGATCCTAAGATCGCCGACAGCGTCGCCGAGGCGGCCGGGCGCTTGGCCGGCCTGGGGCACCGGGTCGAGACCGGCCGTTTCGACGCGGCGACGGCCATCACGGATGCCTGGCCGATCCTCGGCCAAGCCGGCATTGCCTGGCTGATGCGCGCGCACCCGGGCCGGCGCGACGCGCTGGGTCTCGACATCCGCGCCCTGGCGGAGGCCGGGGCGAGCCTGTCGGCGGTCGACCTGTTCGACGTGCAGCGGATGGCGCTGGCGCTGCGCCAGGACCTCGCCGCGCTGTTCGCGGGCCACGACATCCTGATGACCCCCACGGCCGCGGCGCTGCCCTGGTCGGCGCAAGAGACCCATCCGGACCGCATTGCCGGCGTGCCTGTAGGTCCCCGCGGTTCGGCGACCTTCACGGGCTTCGTCAACGCCGCGGGCTGCCCCGGGATCTCCATCCCGTGCCGCCCCTCCGGCGCAGGGCTGCCGATCGGATTCCAGCTCGTGGCGCCCTGGGGCGGTGATGAGACCCTCGTCGCGGTGGCGGCCTCCTACGAAGCGGCCCATCCCTGGCCGATGCTCTGGGAGGACACCGATCCATGACGGGCCTGTCCATCCACGCCGTCGATGCCGCAACCGGCCGGCCGGCCGAAGGCCTGTGCGTGCGCGTTCTGACCGTGGGCGCGCGCGGTGCGGTGATCGCGGAGGGCGAGATCGGGGCCGATGGCACACTCGCGCATCCAATCGTGCGAACGCGGCTCGCCGCTGGTCTCTACGAGGTGGCGTTCGACATCGGGGATTTTCTCGGGGAGGCTGGCGACGGTTTCCTGAATATGGCGTCGATCCGCTTCCGGATCACCAATCCCGCCAGTCATTGCCATTTGCCCCTGAAGTTCACCGCGTTCGGCATAGCTTTGTTCCGCGGCTGCTGAGGCTACACAAGCAACACGCGTGGGACGGGCCTTGAACACCGGGACAGCTTGCCCCGCGCCGCACAGGATCTGCGCGCCGATAAACCGTTTTCGAAAAGGACGTCGACGGGCATCTCCGCCGAACCCGTTGTGGATGCGGTGCGTCCGCTTCAACCTCTTCGCCAGTCCAAACGAGACCAGCGGCTTTCGGCCAAACTTAGTCGTTCAAGGTTCTGCCTTGTAGCATCAGTGAGCGGACATGCCGGTGCGATCACCCGCCTTCGTCTATCACCCCAGGTATGAGCGGCCCGAGAGCAACAACCCTGACCCGTTCGTGAACCTCCCTCGTCCGCCGCCGTGCCCCGCATCGGCGCACCGCCAACGAGGACCCATGGCCGATCCCCACGCACGCGTAACTGCCGCCATTCTGCGCCAGCTCGAGCGCTGACCCCACCACGTGGGTCTGCCCCTGGTACCACGGCGCGGGCGGCCTACCCCGCAACGCCTTCACCGGGCGAGTCTACCGTGGAATCAATACGCTGGCTCTGTGGTGCGCCGGCCAGGAAAGTGGCTACGCCGACGCGCGCTGGGCGACCTACCGGCAGTGGTCAGAGCAGGGCGCGCAGGTCCGACGCGGCGAGCAGGGCACGGCGGTGCTGTTCTACCGCGACCTGTCCCTCGAGGCCGCGGGAGAGACGAGCAAAGACAAGGCGGCCGCGCCCCGCTTCGTCGCGCGCGCCTCCACCGTGTTCAACGCCGCCCAGGTCGACGGCACCCCCGAGCCGCCCGCGCTCCCCGCCATACCGATCGGCCCCATCCCGGCCTTCAATCGATTCGTCGCCGCCACCAGCGCGGTGATTCGCACGGGTGCCTCGGCCTGCTACCTCCCCGCCCGCGACGAAATCCGCCTGACGGAGCGCGCGGCCTTCCGCTCGGCCGCGGGTTACTGCGGCACGCTCGCCCACGAACTCGTGCACTGGACTAGGACGCCCCACCGCCTCGATCGGCAACTCACCACCCGCTTCGCCACCCGCGTCTACGCCGCAGAGGAGCTGGTGGCCGAACTCGGCTCCGCCTTCGTCCTCGCCGGGCTTGGCCTCGCCCCCGAGCCGCACCCGAATCACGCCGCCTACATGGCCGGCTGGCTGCCGCTCGTGCGTGACGATCCCCGCGCGCTGACCACCGCCGCCTCGCTCGCCTCGCGGGCCGCGCAGTACCTCGAAGCGTTCGCGCAGCCCGCAACCGATGCCGCGATCGCGGCGTGAGTGGCGATCACACCAGGGGAGTCCCTTCGCATTCCGGGCCCGCCGAGGCCCCGAGCTCGCGCAGCCCGACGCGTCGGCGGCTGGTGGCGCTGCTCGCCCTGGCGCCGATCCCGGCCGTCGCGGGCGTGGGGACGGCGCCCTCCGCCCCGGCCCCGCCCGACGATCCGATCCCGCGGCTGTTCGCGCAGTTCGAGGCGCTGATGGCCGCCCACAAGCGGGCGCTCGCCCGGGCCGACCGGCTCGAGGCGGGCCTCGTCGCGCGCCTGGGCTGGCCTCGCGTCCGCCTGCCTGCGCCGGCCGGCGCTACGCCCCTGTTCGCTGCGGAGGCGGACACGATCGACCGGCACTACCCCCGGGACCGCGGGCACGGCGGCTGCGGCGGCGCCTGCGCCGCCGCAGCGAGCCTGGGAGGCGGCGGGCGGGTGCGGCTTGGTGGACGCCCTGCGTCACGAGGCGAGCGTATCCCGCGCCGTCCGCGCGGTGGGGGCGCTGTTGATCGCGCAGCCCGCCGCGACGCTGCCCGGCCGGTGCCTCAAGCTCGTCGTCCTGCTCGCCCTGCACGCCCCGGGCGGGGCGTGCGACACCGCCGAGCCGTGGCGGAGCCTGAGCGGCTTGCTGGCGGACCTAACACTACTTTGGCAGAACAAGGGAACGCGGGCGGCTTTTGCGGATTCGCATTCCACGGCCATGGGCGTGGGTGCGCGCGATGTCGGGTGCTGGCGGATGGCGTGAAGATCTGATCGGTGGCTGCAGCCGTTCCTGGCCGGCCTGTCGCATCCGGCGCGCCGGGCGATGTGCCCGCTGTACGTGAGCGGGCTGATTGGCCCGGGTGACCGTAAGAGCGTCCAGCCGATGGCGGCCCGGGCCGATGGGGTGCCGTACGATCGGCTGCACCACTTCATCGCGGCCGGGATCCAGGATGAGGCTCCGCTGCAGCGGGCGCTGCTCGGCGAGGCCGACCGCCTTGTCGGCGGCATGGATGCGATCCTGGTCGTCGATGACAGCGCCTTGCCGAAGAAGGGCAACCACTCGGCCGGGGTGGCGCCGCAATACGCCACGACGCTGGGCAGGACCGCAACTGCCAGACGCTGGTGTCGCTCACGCTGGCGCGCGGTGAGGTCCCCGTGGCGATCGGTCTGCTGCTGTTCCTGCCCGAGACCTGGACGAGTGACCCGGATCGGATGGCTTCGGCCCTACGGTGCTCAGCCCGCGCATCCAACCGCTGGCGTTCGTCCGCGGTGGTCTCGGGCGCAGCTGTCGCGCCGGCCGCGTCGTCGAGTTCGCGCAAGACCGCATGGTTGCGTTCCCACCGGTCGTTCGCGATGTTGTCGGCTGCCTTCCAGAGCCAGGCGCCGAGGTCGCCGACCCTGCGTCCGCTAGAGACGGTGGTGTATGCGCTCTCGACCGCGTCTGCGACGCTGTCGTCGACGTCGGCAGCCGGCAGCTTCGACCACTTCCGCTGGAGCATCCGCTTCAGACCGGCGAGGAAGCCGCTGGCGTGGAGCGCCTCGACCATGCCGAGCGCGTCCTTCGCTCTGGCGGCGGCTCGCGCCTCAATCAGGAGGGCCGACGCTCTCGAGGCCGGGTCTTCCCCGGGGGGTTGTCCTTACTCAACCTCGCTCGTCCCCGTCACGGGCCAGCGAAGTGCCGGCCGCCTACATCCAGTAGTCTGGGTGCGAAACAGGGCTAGCGGCGCGGGTCACGGCTTGGGCAGCCACTTCGCGTGGAGCGCCTTTGCGGCGGTCGGGACGGTCTTCGCGTCGACGAGGGCGACGAGGGAGCGGAACCGCTTTTCGCAGCCGCTGTTCGACGCGACACGGTTGCCGATCACCGTCGTCCCCTTCGCCAATCCGAGCATCAGCTTGACCTCGTTGGGCGAGAACGACTTCACCATGTCGTTGTACGCGGGCAACGCCGCGCGTGAAACCCCATAAGGATTGCCGGTCGCTGCGGTGACGACTGCCTCGACAAACGTCGCCTAAGCGGTCTCGGGCACTCGGTTTTTGCGCGACAGCCTCAGAAGCCGTTCGGCGAAGGGCGGCTCGTTCTGGAAGTTGTCCCAGCTGTTGTGCACCGTCAGGAGCTTGCGGCTCGCGGAGGTGAAAATACTGTGGACTTCGGCTTCGCTCAGCAGCGCGAGCTGACCCAGGCTCTCGAAGAACTGCCGCGATGCCTTCTGTCGCGCATCGTCGCCCTTAGCCTTATAGTCCTGATGGCGGTCGACGAGCGCGGAGCGGTTCTTCGCGCTGAGATCATCGCTGAACGCTTCACACAGTGCGATGGCGTTCAGGCGCGCCTCCTCGGCAGACGCGGGGTCGCAGTAGATCCCGTGGAGCATCACGAAGATCAGCTCTCGCTGCGCCTCGAAAGTCTCCTCGATGCGGCGCTGCCATTCGAGCCGCTGCTCCTTCTTGAATTTCGTGGCCTTCAGCGACGCCAGCAACGCCTTCGTGTCTACGCCTTTCGGATTGTGGACGCTCGAGAGCGCGTGCTTCTGACCGCGGCTGAGGAAGCCCACGAACTCGTCTTCGTCCACGGCGCCAGCGGCCGGGTGCGCCACCGAGAAGCTGTTCCTCGTCGCACGACATTGGTCGAGGAAGAAGAAGTCGTCGTCCCCGATCAAGTTGAGCTTGCGGCAGAGGTCGAGCAGCTCGGCATCCTTGAGGTCTAGGAGTGTGTCCTCATCCAACGACTTGTCATCGAGCACCTGCGGGACGACGTTGATCCCGAACCGCCGCACCTTGTCGCGGAGCTCGACGACGGCGGCGTTCCACACGTAGTTGATGGCGGCATCGAACAGTCCGCTCGCTACCGCGATGCACATCTTCACAATGCGCTCGTCGCGAAGTTGAGGCGGGATCTTCTTGATCAAGCGCGGGAGCTGCGACCATGCGTGTTCGATCTGGTCGTCCTCCGCGACCACGTTTCGGGGCACGCCAAGAGCAGTCGTGAGCTGCATGAGCAGCAGCGAAGATAGCGGAGCGACGTCCGGCAGCTTGACGGCCGGCAGGTCTGATTTGGGTTTGACGAGAGACTTGGACACGTTCACCCCCGGCGCGACGGAGTCGCGCTGTCACTCGTTAGTCCGGCGCCGAAACAGCTCGCGGTTCAGCTAGCCCGCGCAGCCTTCCCACGGTGTGTCTCTCCGATTGCCACGTCCCTGGCCCGACGCACTGAAGCGGCTTGAGGCGCTGCGACGTCGCCGAGTCGTTGGATGCGGAGCGGCGCTCGGGAAGGGAGCCGTACGATTAGGTCGAGCTGACCACCGATTGCTTCGACGTAGCTCCGCAGGGTCGACAGGTACATGTCGGCCTGCTTCTCAATCTTCGAGACCGAGGGCTGTTTGATCTTAAGCGTCGACGCGATCTCGGCCTGCGCTTTGCCCGCAGCACGGCGCAGCTCCCCAAGTCCCTCGACCTCAGCCCTCAACTCCTCGAAACGGGCATCGACCTGCGCTCGACGCTCCGCCGGGAGCGCGGCGACCACTTCATCAAGCCTGCGTCCCATCACTTCTTCTCCTTCTTGGCTGCGGTGAGTCGCTTGAGGTGAGCACGGTAGCGCTTGTCGGCCTTCTTGATCAGCGACTTGTAGAACCGCTTCCCACTCCCGCCCGACTTATCGCCAGCGACCAGCAGAACTGCCTTCCGCTCGGTATCGAACGCGAAGGCCACGCGCCAAACGCCGTCGTCCGCCTCGAAGCGCAACTCCTTCATGTTCGCGAATGCCGAGTCGTTTAGCGTGTCGGCATGCGGGCGCCCCAATTGGGGCCAAACGCGCCGAGCAGCTGCGCCGACGCCAGCAGCTCGTCCTGCACCGGCTGAGGCAGCTCCTCGAACTCCTCATCGAACTCATCGCCGAAGACGATTTCCCACATGATATATAGCCCCTGAGCTATGTCGTCAACGTGATCTGTGTAGAAGGGAGTCCGGGGGCGACACAGCGCGAGGCAGAGGGTGCGGATAACGCCTGAGCGATAGCGTCGCCTGTTAGCGTGGCACCATCGGAACGGTGCGGCGCTGGTCGCATGTAGAAGAAGCTGGAGTGACAGCTGCCGCGCCTACGATGGCAGTCGCAGCCAAGCCGACGGGTAAGCCCGATTATGCGATGAATACGTTGGTGCGGTGATGGTTAAGGTAGTCCTGGCTGGCTCCGTTGAATGGACGCAGAGGCGAATGCCTCGCGCCGCGCATCCCAAGCTTGTCAGCGACGGCGTCGGTCAGCTGGGAGGAAAACAACAGTCGTCCGTCGCTCTCAAAACCTAAAAGGCTTCGGTCAAACAGGAAGTCTGCATGTGGAGCCATCATCAACCCATTAGCGCCGTCGAGACGCTCGGCCGCGGTCTGGCAAGCGCGCCACGGCTTGATGTGGCTCGCAATTAGAAGACTGTGCGTGGTTATCCCGGTGATCCTGCAAACCGGCTCGACGTCGAGGACTCGTTTCCGAAAAATCCCTTGCCCGCGGCGGGCGCGAACGGGCTGCTCGCGGATCGTGTCATCAAGCGACCTATCCTGCTGGATGTTGCGCTCAACAAGATCGTCGAGGGTCGAAGCGAAGTCCGCCGCTGTGACCGTCGGAGTTGTGAGTATATCGATTGCCGGAAGCTGCGCGGCCTCGAGAATGAGGTTGACCACGGCGCGATCGATCTCGGAGAGGTAGGCCTTTTGGTTGCCGTTCCCGGTAACCGGCTGGATAGGTGAATGCGTAGCCGGCAGCAGCGGGGCGAGCCGGCTCAGCAGATCCTTCGGCCTGACGGCCATGATAGCGTCGAGCCATTGAACCGGAAGCAGCCAACCCGTAGCGCTCCAATATGAACCTATCTTGCCGAACTCCTCCGGTTTCGGCGCGCTGATGGCGAAGTCGGCTACGATGCCAACCTTGCCCACCCGCCCTTCGGCATAAGAGAGAACCACGTCTCCCGGTGCCGCTCGGCGCATGTTGTCGTAGAAGCGGCTCTTCGCGCCGTTAGCCTCGGCGACAGGCGACCACAGATAGCCGCCGTTCACCTCTTGACGCATTGTCTGCGCGTGATTGACCCACCAGTGACGCACCTACTCAGTATGCATCAGCAATGCTGCCATCTCTAGCGCGCGATTCGGCCGCATGATGAAGCGCACTGGATCGTGGGCAATCGCTTTTTCGGATCGCCAGCTCCGAAGCGGATCTCCCGAAACCCTAAGATGGATCGCAAGCGACACTTCAGTTGAGTTTCATAGAGCTTGAGCAGCCGTGTCCTTGCGCTCTGACTGAGGAAAATGGGTCTTTTGTGTATTGCGGATGTGTCGCCCGTTGCGAGCTCCCACGCCTGATTCCGAACAAAAAAATCGGTCTCTTTTTAAGGGTGCATCATCGCGACCGCGCAAGTAGCAGGACCAAGCCCCCTCAAACGAGTAGCTCGCCCCACTCTCGGCTCTCCTCACAGCCGCCATTGCACTCGCGTTTCCAGTTCGGGGCGTCGCTGCAGGAGGCGGTCACAACGATCACAAGATCACCGACTGCCTGCCGCCGCAGGCGCCCTTCCATATCGTTTGGCTTTAAGAGCACAGCATGCACGGCGGTTCAGCGATTCGTTTCCGCATGCACTGGAGCAGCTGCGGGACGCCGATTAGAGGCGGTCGACGATCGCAGTGACGCCGTGCCACATCCACGTAGTCCACCCAGATCCACGGCTTCTGTTGGGGCCGAAGTTGGGGCCGTCAAGAAGTCGGGTCAAAAAAGGCTAATGATACGAGTGAGTTGGTCGCCTTGAATGGCGGAGACGGAGGGATTCGAACCCTCGATACCCCTTTCGGGGTATGCTCATTTAGCAAACGAGTGCCTTCAGCCGCTCGGCCACGTCTCCGGCGCTCTGGCTCTAGAAGGTCGGATCGGGCGGGTCAACCCGATCCGGGCCGGTCGTTGTGCGGCGGCGGCGTTCGTAGTGCTTGGCGATGCGCAGATGCCGCGACATGGCGTAGTTCATGGCCGTCAGGAAGCCGTAGGTGCCGCGCAGGAGGTGGCGCCGGCCGAGATAGGCCTTGAGGAAGTTACCCGGCAGCTCGACGAAGACCCGCCAGGTCGGAATCACCACGCCCCGAGCCTCAAGGTCGTCGGCCTGCTGGTCGGAATAACGGTTGAGCTTGTCGAGCTGGTCGCCCAGGGAGCGCACCGAGAAATGGTGGATTACCCCCCGGAGGCGGCCGGGCTTCACCCCGGGCTCCAGAGCGACCCGGTCGTGGACCGGGGAGGGGGCGTAGCGGCCCCGGTCCTTGCGATAGAGCCGCACCGGCGTGAGCGTGTAGGCCCAGGGATGAGGCTGGCCCTCGCCGGGAAACACCTCGGCGATGCCGATCCGCCAGGCCGGCCGGCTCGGCTCGCCGGCGGCGAACAGGGCGCGGATCTCGGCGGCGAGCGCGGTTGGGACGACCTCGTCGGCGTCGAGGTTCAGGAGCCAGACGTGCCGGCACTGCTCCTCGGCGAAGCGCTTCTGCGGACCGTAGCCCGGCCAGGGATTGTGGATCACCCGGGCACCGAGGGAGGCCGCGAGCGCCTGGGTGCCGTCCGTGGAGCCCGAATCGACCACCACGAGGTCGTTGGTCAGGTCGCGTACCGCCCGGATCGTCGCGCCGATTCGATCGGCCTCGTTCCGGGCGATGATGAAGATCGACAGGGGCAGCGGCGCCACGTCGCTCGCCGGGGCGTCCATCGCCGCGTCGGTCACGCCAGCCAGTCCGGCACCCGGTCGAGGGCGATGAGATCCTCGACACCCACCCGCGGGCGCACCACAGCCGCCCGGTCGCCCCGCACCAGCACCTCCGGCACCAGGGGGCGGGTGTTGTAGGTGCAGGCCTGGACCGCCCCGTAGGCGCCCGCGCTCATCACGGCGATCAGGTCGCCGGCCTTCACCGCCGGCATCTCGCGGTTGAGGGCCAGATAGTCGCCGCTCTCGCAGACCGGGCCGACCACGTCGGCGACCATCCGGGGCGTGTCCGGCCCCGGCTCGGCCACCGGGCGCAGGCCGTGATAGGCCTCGTACAGGGTCGGGCGGATCAGGTCGTTCATCGCGGCGTCGACGATCACGAAGGTGCGGCCCTCCGAATGTTTCACGTACAGCACCCGGGTCATCAGGATTCCGGCATTGCCGCAGATCATCCGGCCGATCTCGAAGACCGGGCGCAGGCCGAGCGGCGCGAAATGCGGCCGCAGGGTCGCTGCCAGGGCGGCGGGGTCGGGCGGCGGGGCGTTGTCGTCCCGGTACGGGATGCCGAGGCCGCCGCCGAAATCGATGTGCTGCAGGGGATGGCCCGCGGCCAGGAGCTGCCGGGCGAGGTCGGCGAGGAGTCGGGCGGCGCTGGCGAAGGGCGCGAGGTCGGTGATCTGGCTGCCGATATGCATGTCGACGCCGTGGACCGCGATCCCCGGCAGGGCGGCGGCCGCAGCGTAGACCTCCGGAGCCCGGGTGATCGGGATGCCGAACTTGTTCTCGTACTTGCCCGTGGAGATTTTGGCGTGGGTGCCGGCATCCACGTCCGGGTTGACCCGCACCGAGACCGGCGCCTTCAGGCCGAGACCGGTCGCCGTCTCGGAGAGCTGGGCCAGTTCCGGCTCGCTCTCGACGTTGAAGCAGAAGATGCCGGCCCGGAGCGCGGCGACCATCTCGTCCCGGGTCTTGCCGACGCCTGAGAAGACGATCCTGGCGGGATCGACCCCGGCCGCGAGCGCCCGGTGCAGTTCGCCGCCCGAGACGATGTCCATGCCGGCGCCCTGGGCCGCGAGCGTCCGCAGCACGGCCTGATTCGAGTTCGCCTTCATGGCGAAGCAGACCAGCGCGTCGTCGCCCGCGAAGGCCTCGGCGAACACCCGGTAGTGCCGCTCCAGGGTGGCGGTGCTGTAGCAGTAGAACGGCGTGCCGACCTCCGCGGCGAGGCTCGTCAGGTCGACGTCCTCGGCCTGCAGGCGGCCGTCGCGATAGTGGAAATGGTGCATCTCGGCCGTGTCTCTCCTGCGCGCCGGAGCGCGGGTGTTTCCCGTGAAACATCCCGGCCGCCCGCTGTCGGGCGCCCATCGCGGAGGGGCGCGGAACGGCGCAGGCGCGGAGCGATGCTCCGGCCCCCGCCGTCTACAGCAGCGGATCGAGAATGAAAGGCTCCTTGGGGATCCGATAGCCGCGCTTGGCGCCGCGGCTGGTCTCGACCGGTGCGCCTGTGCCGCCCGGCGGAATCGCCGCGATGGCGACTTCGTCGCCGGCCTGCACGCCGGCTGGCGTCGGCTCGGCGGCGCCGCCGCCCAGCCCGACCGAGACCGGCAGCGTCCGGCGGCCGTTGACCGCGTCGGTCGATGTCTGCGCGGCCGGGGCCGAGGTCTGCGGCGGCTCGAGGGAGCCGCGGCGTCCGCAGGCGGAGACCGCGACGGCGACGAGGCCGGACGCGGCCAGGAGCTTCAAGGCGGGAGACGACAACATCGCGCGAGGGTCCGGCAGGCTCGGCGCCGGCGCTCGAGGCCGGCGGGAAGCTTCACCTTAGCGGTTGCCGGGCGCGTGCGCGAGCGCGCAGCCGCCACACGCCTCCCGGCCTCGCTTCACCAGGCCCGTTCGCGCCAGACCGGTAGCCGGTCCGGTCGCGCGGCTGCGCGCCTCAGCCGCGCTGCTCCCGGGTGCCCTGCGCGCCCTGCTTGCCCTTGCCGGGGGCGTCCTGCTGCTGCTGCGCCTCGTAGGCGTCGATCGCCCGACGGCAATTCTCGCTGAGCTTCTTCCAATTCTTCTGGAAGCAGGCGTCGGTGGCCGGATCGTCGGGGGCGAGGTTGCCGCAATAGGTCAGGTAGTCGCCGGTGCAGTACTTCTTCAAGGTCTCGTTGCCGCGCTTCGACTGCTGCGCCGCAGCCGGGAGCGTCAGGGCGGCGGCCGCCGCGACGGCGAGAAGGATTGGCTTCAGGCGCATGGGGATACGTACCATCTCTCGGAGTCAGGAATGTCGGGATAAGTCCCGGTTGCGATGATGCCTTTGCATGGTCGAAACAAGGCAACCGACGAACGTTTCTCGGTGAGGATCCGTCCTGGCAGCCCGGTCAGACGCGCTCGGGTTGCGGAGCCGGGAAAGCCGCCCGGGGCATCCGGTCCTGGCCGGTCAGGGCGTCGGCCACCTCAGTGATCCGCCGACGCAGGTCGGCGTTCTCCCGCTCGACGCCCCCCTGCCGGTCCGCCAGGTTCTGGGCCAGGGCCTCCTCGGCGGCCTTCAGGCTAGCGCGCAGATCGTCGCGCTCGGCCGCCAGAGCGGCGGAATCCTCGGCTTGGGGCCGGTCGGCGCCGCGGCCCTGCCGAATCGCTAGAAGGCTGTCGAGCAGGTCCGCATGCGCCTCCTCGAGGGCGCGCAACGTGGCGAAGCTTGCGGTGCCGTCCTCGCGGGCGCTGCCCAGTTCGGCTTCGAGCTCCCGGGTCTTGGCCAGGGCCTGCGCGATCTCGGCATCCCGCGCGGCGACGTCGCGGGCCAAGGCCGCCGCCCGCATGGCACCGGCGCCGATCGCGGCGAGGTCGGCGTGGCGCTTGGCCTGCACGGTCTCGACCCGACGCTCCAGACGGCGCTGCTGCACGGCGAATTGCGCGCGCAGGAAATCCCGCTCCGCGGCGATCTCGGCCGGCGACAGCGGCAGCCGCGCCTCCGCACGCCGCCGCGCCAGACGCGCCGCGCGCGCGTTGAGCGCCGGGAGCAGCAGGAGGCCGCACAGGCTCGCCGCCAGGAAGCCCAGCGCGAAGATCATCACCGTTTCGATCACGAGGGAGCAGCCCGCGCATGCGGCCGGAAAGCCCGGCCCAGTGTCAGTCTAACCCAGGTCGGTCGCCAGGGCGAAATCAAGCTACGCTCATCAATCAGAACGGGTTCCAGGTCGCCTCCCGGGTGAACTTGAGATAGCCGACATTGATGCCGAGACGTGCGCCGACGCCGCTGCGGATCGGCACCACGATGATGCGGTCGCTCACCACCGCGGTCATGCCGAAGCCGCCGACCAGGTAGGCCGAGCCGTCGACCCCGCCGAAGCGCCGGAACAGCTCGCGCACATTCGGCAGGTTGTAGACCAGCATCATGGTGCGCGCGCCGTCACCGCCGACGTCGAAGCCGAGCGACGGACCCTGCCAATAGACGCGCCGCTGGCCGGCATTGCGGGTGTAGAGCGTGCCCTCGCCGTAGCGGACGCCGGCCACCACCGCGCCTCCGCCCTCCTGCCCGAGGATGTAGCCGTTCGGCTCGCCCCAGCGCCGCCCCGCCTCCTCGACGGTGAGCGCCAGGCCGCGCGAGACCGAGCCGAAGAAGCGGTGGCCCGATTCGACGATCTCGCCGGGGCGGAATGTCTCGGGCGTGTCCGTGTCCTCGCCGCGTGCCAGCGCAGCGCCGACCCCGGCGAGGCCCGCCAGCGGCGTGCCGAGCGCCAGGCCGAGGCCCGCGCGGAGCAGGTGGCGGCGGTGGGTGCCGCGCTCGTCTCGTGCCGTCATCGTTGCCTCCTCACCCGGTTCGACGGCATCGGATCCGGGCCGATACCGTCGGTCTTTGACTCCGCATCGTCTTTTTCCGAAAGCCAATGTCCTGCTTTCGGGACGATGCTCTAACGGTTCCGCGGTGGATCCCTGCCGCCGCACCAAAGGGCCGGCCTCGGCCGCGCCTGCGACCGGGATCGGCCTGAGGACGGACCCGCCATCCGGGACGGTGCGGACCGCTATGTCGGACCAGCTTCTGAGGGAAACCGCAAGATGTGGTTAACGCGCCCTGACGCCGCCCCAGCCTCGACGCAGGCGCGGCGTGACAGGACCCGGCGCCATCTCGCGCCGCGATCGCGCCTGCGCGCTGTCATCACCCCCGCCTTGGCGCTCGCCGCCATCTTGATGGCGGCCGGCGTACCGGCGGCCGAGCCGGGCGTGACCACGATCGAGCTGCTGGCGCTGAAGGGCTTCGACCCGGTCAGCTACTTCCTGAAAGAGGGTCCGCGGGCCGGCGCCGCGCGGTTCGAGCTGTCCTGGGGCGGCCGGGTCTGGCGCTTCGCCAGCGGTGCCGACCGCGCCGCCTTTCAGGGCAGCCCGGAGGTCTATGCCCCGCGGCTCGGCGGCTTCGACGCCGCCGGGATCCTGGACGGCCGCCTGGTCGATGCCGACCCCCTGGTCTTCGCAGTGATCGACGAGCGCCTCTACCTGTTCCGGGATGCCGGGCGGCGCGCCCGGTTCCTGGCGGACCCCGAGCTGGTCCGGCAGGCGGAGGCGGCCTGGCCCGGCTTGCAGGACCAGCTGGATGTGCCGTTCAGCGATGCGCCGCGGTGAGAGGCTGCTCCGGCGCGCCGCCGGTTCCGCCGGGGGCGGGCAGGGCAAGGCCAGCGGCCAGCTCCGGATCGCCCAGGGCCGCGAACGGCCCGTTGCGGTAGCCGGCGCGGTAGCGCCCATACAGGATCGGGCCGCCGCCCGGGATCACGACGCAGCCCCCGGCCGCCGCCAGGATATGGTCGCCGGCCGCCGTGTCCCATTCCATGGTCGGTCCGCAGCGGATGTAGACATCCGCCTCGCCGGCGGCGATCAACCCGAACTTGAGCGCGGAGCCGGATCGGCGGGTTTCCGACACGGGCAGGGCGGCAAGGCAGAGGGCGGTTTCGGGGTCGCCATGCCGCCGGCTCCCCAGGGCCACGAGGCCGCCGGACGGCGCCGGGCGGGCCCGCACCGGCCGGCCCGCGCCCGGGTGCCCCTCGATCACGGAAGCCTCGACGGTGGCATCGCCCGCCCACCAGGCCCGGCCGAGGCCCGGGGCCACGAGCGCGGCCGCCACCGGCCGGTCGCCCGCCACCAGGGCGATGTTGACCGAGTAATCCGGCGTCCCGGCCAGGAAGTCGCGGGTGCCGTCCAGGGGATCGACCAGGAAGAAGTGCTGCGACGGCCGTGCCGCCAGTTCGTCGGCTGCGGCGCTCTCCTCGGCGATGACGGCAATGCCGGGAAAGCGCGCGGCGAGCGCGGCGACGATCAGCGCCTCGGCCTCGACATCGGCGGCGCTCGACGGCGAGCCGTCCGCCTTGAGAGCGTGAGGGCAGGGACCACGATGATAGCGGCGCAGCACCTCTCCGGCGGCGCAGGCGATCTCGGCGAGCGCCGCGGCGATCCGCTCGCGCTCAGGCCCCGAAAACATCGCCGCGCTTATCATGTCGCCTCCCATAGCCGCCTGCATGCCCGAGCGGGTCGAGCTTGTCGACATGTCGGGCCGGGGACTGGTTCCGTTGCGGGGTCTCGATCGCGGACGGTCTACCGATATGGATCCGGGTCCGACACCCGCTACCGCGTCGATGCCGCGATCACCGTCCGCTTGATCCGGGCGAGCAGCGCGCAGGTCCGGCGGCGGTGGCGATGCAGTTCGGCCGCGAGGCTGCGGGCATCCGGCAGGCCCACCGCCTTGGCGATCTGCCGAGCCGCACTGTCCGAGGGGGTGGAGCCGGGATCGGCCATCACCAGCCGTTGCCACTGGTAGACCGCGTCGAGGAACGCGTAGGTCTCGGCCAGGGGCTCGGCGATGGCGGCGGCCAGGATACCACGCTCTCCGGCCCGCCGGAGCACCGCCTCGCCGGAGAGGCCGATGCCGTCGGTCTGGATCTGCGGGGCGCTCAGCACGATGGACTGGGCCAGGAAGTCGAGGTCGAACAGCCCGCCCGGGGCGAGCTTGAGGTCGTAGGGACCGGCATGGCCGCGCTCTTCGGCGACGAGCCTGCGCATCTCCCCGGCCGAGGCGCAGACCTGCGCGGGATCGCGCGGCTGACCCACGGTCTCGGCGATCGCCGCCATCACGGCCGCCCCGAGCGTGGGATCGCCCGCCACCACACGGGCCCGGGTGAGGGCCATGTGCTCCCAGGGCTCGGCCGCCTCGCGCTGATACGTGACGAAGCCGTTGAGCTGCACGGCGGGCGGGCTGTGGCTGCCGTAGGGCCGCAGGCGCAGGTCGACCGCGTAGAGCCGTCCGCGGCGCGTCGCCGTGGTGAGCGCCGCGTAGAGGCGCTGCGCCAGGCGGTTATAGGCCACGACCGCGTCGAGCGGGCGCGGGCCGTCGGTCATCCGGTCGTCCGGATCGAAATCGTACAGGAAGACCAGATCGAGGTCGGAGACCGCGCTGAGCTGCCGGGATCCGAGCCGCCCGAGCGCCAGGACGCAGCACCGGCCCTTGGGCACGGCGCCGTGGTCCTGGGCGAACCGGCGCTCCTCCGCTTCGAGGTTCAACGCGACCGTGGCCGCCGCGAGGGCCGAATAGGCTTCCCCGGCCTGACGCGGCGTGATCAGGCCGGACAGGAGCCGCGCGCCGGTGACGAAGCCCATCTGCCGGGTGGCGTCCCGGCAACGGTCCAGAAACTCCTCGTGGCTCGCCGGCTGCCCGACCAGCGCCCGGTACTGGTCGCGCACCTGATCGGGGCAAGGCGCCGGCGCCACGAAATCGGAGTCGAGCAACGTGTCGAGGACGTGGGGGCTGAGGCTGACCGTGTCGGCGAGGTGGGGCGAGGTCCCCAGGATGTCCGCGAACAGGAGGCGCAGGCGCTCGTGCGAGCGCAGGATGGCCAGGAGCTCCGCCACCGCGGGCATCCGGGCGAAGGCCCGGTCGAGGGTGAGCAAGGCGGCGTCCGGATCGGCGGTCCCGCCGAGCGCCCGCAGGAGGCTCGGCAGCAGCTCGGTCAGGATCTCCCGCGCCCGGCCGGTCTGGAGCGCCGGACGGCGGCCGACATGCCAGCCCTGCACGGTCTCCCAGGCGAGCCGGGGATCGCGGAACCCGAACGCCGCCAGGGCCTCCAGGGTGGCGGGGTCGGGCTCGCTCTCGCCGAAGACGAGGCTGTCCTCCGGGGCGCCGTCCCCTGGCGCAGTCTCGAACAGCAGGGCGTAGTGCGCCTGGACGCGGCCGGCATGGTGCAGCAGCGCCGTCTCGAAATCCCCCCGCGTGTCGAATCCCGCGAACCGCGCCAGCGCGTCGAGCGCCGCACCCCCAGTCGGCAGCCGCTGGGTCTGCTCGTCGCGGATCATCTGGATCCGGTGCTCGAGGGTGCGCAGGAACCCGTAGGCCTCGGTGAGCTCGTCGCGCGCCTGGGCATCGATCCAGCCCTCCTCGACGAGACGCCCGAGCATCTCCACGGTCCGGCGCCCCCGCAAGGCGGGCTTGCGGCCGCCGAACACGAGCTGCTGGGTCTGGACGAAGAATTCGATCTCCCGGATGCCGCCGCGGCCGATCTTGATGTCGTGGCCGGCCACCGTGATCGTGTCGTGGCCGCGGACCATGTGGATCTGCCGCTTCATCGCGTGGATCTCGGCGATGGCGGCGAAGTCGAAGTGCCGGCGCCAGATGAACGGCGCGAGATCGGCCAGGAACGCGGCGCCGGCCGGGATGTCGCCGGCGATCGGCCGGGCCTTGATGAAGGCGGCGCGCTCCCAGTTCTGGCCCAGCGTCTGGTAGTAGTCGAAGGCGAAGCCGGTGGAGAGCGCCACCGCGGTGGAGCCCGGATCCGGGCGCAGCCGGTAGTCGATGCGGTGGACGTAGCCGTCGGCGGTGCGCTCGGACAGGAGCTTCACGAGGCCCTGCGCCAGCTTGACGAAGAACGCCTTGGGATCCCCGCCGGTGGCGGCCGCGGCGCGCTCGGCCTCGTAGAAGACGATGAGGTCGATGTCGCTGGAATAGTTCAGCTCGGCCCCGCCATGCTTGCCGAGCGCCAGGATGACCAGCCCGGACCCGACCTGCGGCGCCTCCGGGTTCTGCGGTCGGAACCGTCCGGCCGCCATCCCCTGCCGGAGCAGCGCGTCGGTGGCCGCGCTCACCGACGCGTCGGCGAAGGCGGACAGGGCCCGGACGACCGCGTCGAGATCCCAGCAGCCGCCGAGATCGGCCAGCGCCACCAGGAGGGCATGCTCCTCGCGGTTGCGGCGGAGCCGGCGGGCGACCTCCGCGAGGTCGGGATTCTCAACGCAGGCGCTCCCGATGGCGCGCTGCCGCGCGATGATCGCCTGGCTGGCGGCCTCCGGCGGCTGCCCCATTAGCGCGACGAGGCGCTCCGGCGCGCGGGTGACGGCCTGCCAGAGGAACGGCGAATGGTCGGCCAGCCCGAGCAGCAGGGTGCGGCAGGCCGGGGTGAGGAAACCGGCCGGGAAGGCCGGCTCGATCTCGGCGAGGCGCGCGCCGGCCGCATCGGGGTCGGCGGGTTGCAGACTGGGCCGCAGGCTCTCGGACAATGTGGGTTCGGGCTGCATGGGGTGCCGCCTCAGCGTGGTTGGCTGCGTGGGGATGCCGGGGGGCCGCCGGCGGCCGCGCCGGGATGGGCCGTGGTTCGGCCGGCGGTCTCGCGTGTCACGCCGATTCCTCCCTGGCTCGAGCTGGGCCCGAACGGGCGCGACCCCGGGACCGCTCGCGGTCCGCATCGTGGCCGATCCGCGTTGGCCGGCACCGTACCCGATCCCGGCGCGGCCGGCACCGGTGCCGGCCGGTAACGCTTTTCAAAGCCGAACGTGGCGTCTATCCGTGCGGACCGGTCCATTGCCCCCGGCCCGACCGGCGGGCCGCGCGGGATGTTTCGCGGGGACTCGACCGCCATGTCGGGCGGCCAAGGATCGGCGGCTCCGAAGCGACGGGCCGGCCCGCAGATTGTTCGACCTCCAGATCCGCCCGCCCGGAGCGCACCATGTCCTCCCCGAACGCACCCCGCCTGAATCTCGACGGCCTCGACCTCGCCGCCCTGCTCTGCTCCCGCGTCTGCCACGACGTGATCAGCCCCGTCGGCGCGATCGTGAACGGGCTGGAGGTGCTGGAGGACGACGATGACGAATCGATGCGCACCTTCGCCCTCGAACTGATCGGCAAGAGCGCCCGCCAGGCCTCGGCCCGGCTGAAATTCGCCCGGATCGCCTTCGGTGCGGCCGGATCGGCCGGCGCCTCGATCGACCTCGCCGACGCCGAGAGCGTGGCCAAGGGCATGTTCAGCGACGAGAAGACCAAGCTCGCCTGGAGCGCGCCGCAGGCCCTGTTCCCCAAGAACAAGGTGAAGCTGCTCCTGAACCTCGTGATGATCGCCACCTCGGCGATCCCGCGGGGCGGTCTGATCGACGTCACCGTCTCGGGCGACGGCGAGGCGCCGACCCTCGTGCTCACCGCCAAGGGCTCGCATGCCCGCATCCCGCCCCATGTCGAGGAGCTGATGGCCGGCAGCCCGGAGAGCGGCACCGTCGACGCCCACGGTATCCTGCCGTTCTATGCCGGCCTCGTGGCGCAGGCCGCCGCCATGGATGTGCGATTCGCTATCGAAGGTGATGAAGTGACGATCACGGCCTCGCCGACAGTGATCGCGGCGCCCTCGGAGGCTGGTGACGAAGCTTCCGATACCGCGCTGGCGTAAAAAACTGGAAAAGCATGGGGTGGGGAGGGGATCGAAACGCTTCCCTAACCCGGCTTGAGTAAGTACGTTGCGCGAGAGCCTCTCCGTGTAACGAGTATCGCCTATGGACGACCTGCTTCGTGAGTTCCTGACCGAGAGCGGGGAGCACCTCGACACGGTCGATGCTGAACTGGTTCGGTTCGAACAGGATCCGAATAACCAGACGATTCTTCGGAATATCTTTCGCCTCGTCCATACGATCAAAGGAACCTGCGGGTTTCTCGGCCTGCCGCGCCTCGAAGCCTTGGCGCATGCCGCCGAGACCTTGATGGGCCGCTTCCGGGACGGCCTGCCCGCCACCTCCGAATCGGTCACGGTGATTCTCTCGACCCTGGACCGGCTCAAGGCGATTCTGGCCGATCTCGAGGCCACTGGCACCGAGCCGGCGGGCTCCGACGACGATCTCATCTCCGAGCTGGATCGCTTGGCGTCGGCCGAGTCTGAGCCCCAGGCCGCGCCCGCCCCGGCGCCCGAGCCGGTGCTGCCGGACCCGGTCTCGCGCGAATTGAAGCCCGGCGAGGTGACCCTGGACGAGCTGGAGGCGGCCTTCCTGGCGGCTCCGGGCCCGGGCGAGGCAGACTTCGCGGCGCCGGTTTCGGCCCCCGGCGAGGCGCCGAAGGCCGAGGCCCCCAAGGTCGAAGCCCCCAAGCCGGCGGCGCCCAAGGCCGTGGAGCCCAAGCCAGCGGCCCCGAAGGCCGAGCCGGCCGAGGCCGAGTCCGCCAGGGCCGAGCCCGCGGGCGACACCGAGGCCGTGGTGGCCACGGAGACCACGGCGGCCGGGAGCAAGATCCAGACGATCCGCGTGAACGTGGATACGCTCGAGCACCTGATGACCATGGTCTCGGAGCTGGTGCTGACCCGCAACCAGCTCCTCGAGATCGCCCGTCGGCACGAGGATTCGAGCTACAAGGTCCCGCTCCAACGCCTGTCCCACGTCACGGCCGAGCTGCAGGAAGGCGTCATGAAGACGCGCATGCAGCCGATCGGCAGCGCCTGGCAGAAGTTGCCGCGCGTCGTGCGCGACCTCTCGGCCGAACTCGGCAAGCAGATCGACCTCGTGATGGTCGGCGCCGAGACCGAGCTCGACCGGCAGGTCCTTGAGGTCATCAAGGACCCGCTGACCCACATGGTCCGCAACTCGGCCGATCACGGTCTCGAATCGACCGCCGGGCGCATCGCCGCGGGCAAGCCGGCCCGCGGCACGATCCGTCTCGCCGCCTATCATGAGGGCGGCACGATCACGATCGAGATCGCCGACGACGGCAAGGGTCTCGACCTTGCGGCGATCCGCAAGAAGGCGGTGGAGCGCGGGCTGGCGGCCCAGGCCGATGTCGAGCGGATGACCGACGCGCAGGTCGCCAAGTTCATCTTCGACGCCGGGTTCTCGACCGCGGCGGCGGTCACGTCGGTGTCGGGCCGCGGCGTCGGCATGGACGTGGTCAAGACCAACATCGAGACCATCGGCGGCATCATCGACATCGCCACCACGGCGGGCCGCGGCACCACCTTCACCATCAAGATCCCGCTGACGCTGGCGATCGTGGCCGCGCTGATCGTGCGCGCCGGCGAGCATCGCTTCGCCCTGCCGCAGGTGGCCGTGCTCGAGCTGGTTCGGGTCGATGCCGGGGCCCAGCGGGTCGAGCGCATCAACGGCTCGCCGGTGCTGCGCCTGCGCGAGCGGCTGCTGCCGATCGTCTCGCTCACCGGCCTGCTCGGGCAGTCGGGCGGCCAGGGCGACGAGACGGCCCAGGCGGGCTTCGTGGTCGTGGCCCAGGTCGGGCGCGAGCGCTTCGGCATCCTGGTCGACGAGGTCTTCCACACGGAGGAAATCGTCGTGAAGCCGATGTCGGCGAAGCTCCGGCACATCCCGATGTTTGCCGGCAACACGATCCTCGGCGACGGCGCCGTGGTGCTGATCATCGATCCCAACGGCGTGGCCCGGCAGGTCGCCCAGGGGGTCCAGGGCAGCAACGGCCACGCGGATTCCGACGCCGAGGCGGAGGCATCCGAGATGGGCGATACCAAGACCACCCTGCTGGTGTTCAAGGGCGGCCAGGGCAGCTTCAAAGCGGTGCCGCTCTCCCTGGTCACGCGCCTCGAAGAGATCGAGTGCGACAAGGTCGAGTGGCTCGGCGGCCGCCCGCTGATCCAGTACCGCGGCCGGCTGATGCCGCTGGTCCCGGCCGATCCGGCGATCACGATCCGCTCGGAGGGCACGCAGGCCCTGGTGGTGTTCTCCGACGGCGAGCGGGCGATGGGCCTTGTGGTCGACGAGATCGTCGACATCGTCGAGGAGCGCCTGGACATCGAGATCGCGGCCGACCGTTCGGACCTGATCGGCTCGGCAGTGCTGCGCGGCCGCGCCACCGACATCATCAACATCGCCCACTTCCTGCCGCTCGCCTACGACGACTGGGCCCGCGGCCCGAAGCGGGCGGAGCAGGTCTCGACCCTGCTGCTGGTCGACGACTCGGCCTTCTTCCGCGACATGCTGAGCCCGGTGCTGAAGGCCGCGGGCTACCAGGTCGTCACGGCTTCGAGCACCGATGCCGCCCTGTCGATCCTCCAGTCGGATCCGCGGATCGAGGTTGTGGTCACCGACCTGGAAATGCCCGGCCGCAGCGGCTTCGATCTCGCCGCCGCCATGCGCAGCGGCGAGCCGCGGGTCGCCGGCCTGCCGGTGATCGGCCTCACCGGGACGGTGGGCGCCGACGCGGTGGAGCGGGCCCGGTCCCTGGCGATCACCGACCTCGTGGCCAAGTTCGACCGCAGCGGTCTGATCGCGGCCCTGGCCGAGATCAACCCCACCGCCGTCTCCCAAGCCGCCTGATCCCGGCTCAGCCCGCCATACGACGATCGAATCCGGAGAGTTCTGATGCAGGCTGCCAATGCCAACGGCGCCGAGACCGGCCCAACCGACGACTACGTCACCGTCTTCGTGGGCGACACCCTGTTCGGCCTGGCGATCGAGCGGGTCCATGACGTGTTCGTCCCCTCGGGCGTGACGCCGGTGCCCCTGGCGCCGTCCGAGATCGTCGGTCTGCTCAACCTGCGCGGACGCGTGGTCACCGCCGTGTGCCTGCGCCGGCGCCTGGGCATGCCCGACGCCGAGACCCAGGACGACAAGGCCAATCCCAAGATGGCGATCGGCCTCGAGCAGGGCGGCGAGACCTTCGCGCTCGTGGTCGACGGCGTCGGCGAGGTGCTGAAGCTCGGCACCGACAGCCGCGAGGCGGTTCCGATCAACCTGGATCCGCGCTGGCGCAACCTCGCCACCTGCGTCCACCGCCTCGACGGTCGCCTCCTGGTGATCCTCGACGTGGACGCGCTGCTCGGCTTCAGCGCTGCCGGCGCGAAGGCGGCGTGAGGAGAGGAGGGATGAAAGCGCCACACGAGACGACCTGCCTGGTGGTCGATGATTCCGCGGTGATCCGGAAGGTCGCGCGGCGGATCATCGAGGCCCTGGGCATGAATGTGAGCGAGGCGGAGGACGGCAGCGCCGCCCTCGAAGTCTGCGCCGCCAACATGCCGGACGCGATCCTGCTCGATTGGAACATGCCGAACATGGACGGCTACACCTTCCTCCAGACCCTCAGGCGGAGCGAGGGGGGAACGACGCCGAAGGTCCTGTTCTGCACCACCGAGAATGATGTCGGGGCGATCGCCCGGGCCCTCCGGGCCGGGGCCGACGAATACATCATGAAGCCCTTCGACCGCGATATCCTCGCGGCCAAGCTCGAACAGGTCGGCCTCGTCGCCGACGCAGCCTGACTTCGACACCGACATCATCTAAGACCCAGTACCCAAGGCAATCATCATGGCCCTGAGCCCCGCGGTCGTCCCACTCCGCAGTCCGCCTGCGCAATCCACGACCTCCGCCGCGGCTCCCATCCGGGTGCTGATCGCCGATGATTCCGCCGTCGTGCGCGGCCTCGTCGCCCGCTGGATCACCGAGGCCGGGTTCGAGGTCGCCGGCACCGCCTCCAACGGCCGCATCGCCCTGGAGATGATGGCCAAGCACGATCCGGACGTCGTGCTGCTCGATATCGAGATGCCGGAGCTCGACGGCACGACGGCGCTGCCGCGCATGCTCGCGATGAGCCCGAATCTCCAAGTCGTGATGATGTCGACGCTGACCACGCGGAACGCCGACATCTCCCTCAAATGCCTCGCGCTCGGGGCCGTCGATTACCTCGCCAAGCCCGAGAGCAACCGCGGCGTCACCACCTCGGAGACCTTCCGGGTCGAACTGATCGAGCGGGTGCGGGTGTTCGGCGCCGCCCGGGCTCGCGCCCGGCGTCCGGTCGGCGCCCCGGGGACCGCACCGGCCCCCGCCCACGCGGCCCCCGCGCTGGCGCCCGCCGCGCCGGCACCGCGGCCGCCCACCCCGTTCACCCTCCGGCCGAAGGTTCGCAACCGGACCCAGCCCCGTGCCCTGCTGATCGGTTCCTCGACCGGCGGGCCCCGCGCGGTGGGCGAGATGCTGGAGGGGATCGGCGCCGCCGCCCTGCGCCGCGTGCCGGTGCTGATCGTGCAGCACATGCCGCCGATCTTCACCGCTGTGTTCGCGGAGCACCTCTCCACCCGCACCGGGCTGCGCGCCGCCGAGGGCAAGGCCGACGAGCGCCTGGAGGCGGGCCGGATCTACGTGGCGCCGGGCGGGCGCCATATGGGGCTGGTGGCCGGGCCCAACGGGCCCACGATCCGCCTCACCGACGGGCCGCCGGTGAATTTCTGCCGCCCCGCCGTGGACGTGCTGTTCAAGGACGCGGCCGTGGTGTTCGGCGCCGCCACCGCGACGGTGATCCTCACCGGCATGGGCTCGGACGGTACCAACGGCGCCCGCGCGCTCACCGATGCGGGCGGCCCGGTCCTCGCGCAGGACGAGGCGACCAGCACCGTCTGGGGCATGCCCGGCAGCGTTGCCCGGGCCGGCCTCGCCGAGGCCGTGCTGCCGCTTCCCGAACTCGCGACGGCGCTGCGCGCCCTGATCACGGGGCAGCCGTCATGACCGAACTCGAGTTCGAATACCTGCGCACCTTCCTCAAGCAGCGCTCCGGCCTCGCGCTGACCGCGGAGAAGCGCTACCTCGTCGAGAGCCGCCTGACCCCGGTCTGCCGCCGCTTCAATCTCGCCGCCCTGGGCGACCTGATCGGCGCGCTCAAGCTCGGCCAGGACGGGGCGATCGAGCGCGCCGTGGTCGAGGCGATGACCACGAACGAGACCTTCTTCTTCCGCGACCGCATCCCGTTCGACCTGTTCCGCGACACGATCCTGCCGGAGGCCCTGGCGCGCAACGCCAGCAAGCGCCGGCTGCGGATCTGGTGCGCGGCGGCGTCCACCGGCCAGGAGCCCTATTCTCTGGCCATGCTGCTGCAGGAGGCCGGGTCCAAGCTCGCCGGGTGGCAGGTCGAGATCGTGGCCACCGACCTGTCCACCGAGGTGATCGAGAAGGCCAAGCTCGGCCTCTACAGCCACTTCGAGGTCCAGCGCGGCCTGCCGGTGCAGTGGCTGATCAAGTACTTCACCCAGATCGGCGAGCAGTGGCAGATCGCCCAGAGCCTGCGCTCCATGGTGGATTACCGCCAACTCAACCTGCTGCACAGCTTCACGTCCCTCGGCCAGTTCGACGTGATCTACTGCCGCAATGTGCTGATCTACTTCGACGCGCCGACCAAGTCGGACGTGCTGGCCCGGCTCGCCGCCCAGCTCGCGCCGGGGGGCGCCCTCCTGCTCGGGGCGGCCGAGACGGTGATCGGCCTGACCGACCGGCTCAGCCCGAACCCGAAGCAGCGCGGCCTCTACGGCCATGCCGACCCGGTGGGTCGCACCCCCGAGATGGCCGCACCCATGCGTGTCGCCGCCGGCGTCTGAGCACCCGGCCCACTGCCGGTCCGAGGCTCGTTCGGACCGGCAGCCGTTCCACATCCCGATCGACGCCCCATCGTCGGGCGCATCGCCCGCCTGCGCGCGCACGGGGTCGACCATGGCCGAGTGAGACGGCATCACGGGCCTGACGGGACCGGCGGATGGCCGGACGGCCAGGAGACACGGCATGGCGGCAGGACACGGGGCGGGATTGCCCAAGGTCGCGTTCATCGGCACCGGCGGGACGATCTCGTCCCTCGGGCGCGATGCGCTCGACATCCTCGACTACACCGCCACCGACCGTCGCCTGGAAGCGAGCGCGATCCTGGACGCGGTCCCGGAACTGTCCGCGGTCGCCACCGTGGTCCCGGTGCCGTTCCGGGCGGTCCCGAGCCCGGCGATCGGGTTCGCCGAATGGCGCGACCTCGTCCTGCTGTGCGAGCGGACCGCCGCCGCGCATCCGGACCTCGCCGGCATCGTCATCGGGCACGGCACCGCCACGCTGGAGGAGACCGCCTACGCGCTCAGCCTCACGCTGACGGTGGATCTGCCGGTGGTTCTCGTCGGCTCGCAGCGGCCGATGAGCGCCCTGTCCACCGACGCGAAGCTCAATCTCGTGGCGGCGATCCGCACCGCCGCCGCGCCGGCCTCCCGCGGCCGGGGCGTACTGGTGGTACTCAATGACGAGATCCAGGCCGCCCGCGAGGTCACCAAGACCTCGGTGGCCCGGCTGCAGACCTTCCGCACCCCGGATTTCGGCGTGCTCGGCCAAGTCGACGGCGACAGCGTCCGGTACTACCGCCGCTCCGAGCGGGCCCACGCGCCCGGCACCCCGTTCGACATCCGGACGCTGTCCGCCCTGCCGCGGGTCGACGTGTGCTACGGCTACGCGGACGCCGACGGCACCGCGGTGCGGGCGTTCCGGCAGGCGGGGGCGCGCGGCCTGGTCGCGGCCGGGCTCGCCCCGGGCATGATGCCGCCGGCCGAGGCCGACGCCTTGGAGGAGGCCGCGGCGGCGGGCATCCCGGTGGTGATGTCGACGCGGGCCGGCAGCGGGGTCGTGCCGCTGACCACGCGCCTGCGCACCCGCGGCATCCTCAGTGCCGACAACCTGACCCCGCAGAAGGCCCGGATCCTGCTCGCCCTGGCCCTGACCGTCACGGCGGAGCCCGAGGCGGTCGCGCGCCTCTTCGCGACCTACTGACCCCGATGCCCCTGATCGATCCCGCCCGGTCCCTCCTCCTCGTCATCGACATTCAGGTCCGGCTGATGCCGGCCATCGCGGATGGCGCCGGGGTGATCGCCAACACGGACCGGCTGATCGCGGCGGCGAAGCTGCTGGACGTGCCTGTCCTGTTCACCGAGCAGAATGCCGGCGGGCTCGGGCCGACCGTGCCGGAGCTCGCCCCGGAACCCGGGGCGGCCTTCGCGAAGATGAGCTTCGGCGCCGTCCAGGCGCCAGGCTTCCTCGACCGGGTCGGGGACCGGGACCTCGTGGTGACAGGTTGCGAGGCGCATATCTGCGTGCTGCAGACGGTGCTCGGGCTCCGGGAGGCCGGGCGGCGCGCCACCGTGGTGGCGGATGCAGTCGGCTCGCGCCGGCCCGAGAGCCGCGCCGCCGGCCTGGCCCGGATGGCGGCCCACGGGGCCGAGATCGTCACCACCGAGATGGTGGTGTTCGAGTGGCTCGGCACCGCCCGGCACCCGCGCTTCCGCGAGGCGGTCAAGCTGATCAAGTGACCTTGCTCAGCCGCCGTCGAGGGCCGCCCGGGTGCAAGCATCGGTGCCGATATCGTCCGGCCCCTCGAGACCCAGGACCTCGATCAGCCGCAGGCGGGCGCGGCTGACCCGGCTCTTGATCGTGCCGACCGCGACGCCGCAGATCGCGGCCGCCTCCTCGTAGGTGAAGCTCTGGGCCCCCACCAGAACCAGAGCCTCCCGCTGCGCATGGGGCAGGCGGTTCAGGGCGGACTGGAACTGCGCCATCTCCATCCGGACTTCCTGCTCCGGCAGGGAGGTCAGCTTGCCGGCGAGCACGCCGTCGGCATCCTCCACCTCGCGCTTGCGCTTGCGCTGCTCCGAGTAGAACAGGTTGCGCAGGATCGTGAACAGCCAGGCCGTGAGGTTGGTCCCCCGTCGGAAGCTGCCGGCATTGACCCAGGCGCGCACCAGCGTGTCCTGCACGAGGTCGTCCGAGCGGTCGAGGTCGTAGGTCAGCGAGAACGCGAAGGCGCGCAGCGCCGGGATCGCCCCGAGCAGGAGATCGCGCATCTCGGCATCGACGCCCTGGGGCGGTGGCGGCCCGGAATTGCTGCCGGCGGGAGCGGCTTGGGTCATCATCATCATCGCGGAGCCTCCGTGTCGGAGCATGCGGCGAGGTCGTCGATCAGCGTCCGGAGCCGCTCCGGGATCGGCAGGGCCAGAACATCGGCGTAGTGCAGGCGCAGGCCGCGCCCGATCCGGGCCCGGGCCGCGTCGTTGATCGGCCGGCGTCCGTGCGCCGGCCCTGCGGCCGCGCCATCGGGCACGGGCGCATCGCCGCCCGCCAGCGCCTGCCCGTCCCCGGCTGCGTCTCCGGCGGCGCGCGTCACCGTCCGCCCGTCCTTGCCCTGGCTCATGATTGCGCCCCGACCATCGGCGACGCGGCCCGAGGGGCCGGCGCCCCGCCGCCCGGTCTCGCGACCCGCCCGACGGAGACGCGATTCATCGCCTTCCGGCGGCGCTGGTAGGCGCGACGGATTTAATCGGTTCTGAATTTCACATTCATCAAATCTTAATGTCGGTATTCGTCAGCTAGACCGTAATTTTTCGGCAGTTATTTCAGATACAAATCAGAAATACTTATCTGAGCTTGGCCGTAGGCCAGAAGCGCGCGTGGGGCTGAACGACGGGTGAGCGCGTGGACCGGTCCGCGCAGGCCGCGGATCGGTCCACGCGCTGGGTGTAGGGGGAGCCCGTCGGATTGCCGAAGCTGGGGCTGCGCGACCGATCCTGGTCGGCGAAGGACGGGAAAAACTAAAGGCCTGCGCAAGCTTGGTGGTGCCGGTGGAGAGGATCGAACTCCCGACCTTCGGTTTACAAAACCGCTGCACTACCGCTGTGCTACACCGGCCCGCGACACGCTTGCTACCAGTCGCGGTGCCGCCGCTCAAGCCGAGCCGGGCCAGGATCCGGGATCCGTCGCGCGAAATACGCTAGCGCCCCGCGTTGCGGACCAGGGCTTTGAGGCGCTGGTCGGCCCGGTTGATGCGCTCGGCGATGCCGCGGCGGATGCATTTGTCCACTGAGTCGCCGGCGTAGAAGCCGGTCGTCTTGTCCTGGTGCCGGCAGGCCTGGATCGGCGGCCAGGCGACCACCGCCGCCACGACCAGAAGCACGATCAGGCTGTCGACGACGAGCCAGCCCTTCCAGCCCAGGCGGAAGCCGCGCCGGCCGAGGTCGCGGGGACGGCGGCGCCGGCTCTGCGGCTCGGTGCCGAGCCGTGCCATGCGGGCGCGGAACTGGGCCTCCTCAAGCGCGTCCGGCAGGCTGCCGGGGGAGGATGAGGAGAGGGGGCGGGTGGACATGGTCGGCTCGCAAGGGTCGGTGCGGAGCGGCAGGCGACGGGCGACGCGCCCGGTGCCCTCAATCGATCAGCCGCTTCAGGAAGGCGAAGTTGTCCTGCATCGAGAGGACGCTGCCGATCATCTCGCTGCGCGCGCAGGCGCCTGCGCCGGCAAGGCCGAGCCAACTCGCGGCGGCGGGGCGCGCGCTGCAATCGGCGAAGCTGCCGTAGAGGAGCATCGCCACGGGCAGCGCGAAGACCGCGAGCTTTACGAGCCCGATTCCGCGTCCGAACAGGCTCCTGCGGGGCCGCCGCGGCGCGTCCCAATCGTCGTCCCAATCCGCGTCGGCGGTGTCCCTGTCTCGACGGTCCATCGCGTTGTCGTACCCGGCTGATCGGAATTCGCCGGACGAAACTGCCACGCTTTTGTGAAGCGCCGCCTAAAGCGGATGTTTAAAGGCCTCTGAAGCTGTAATCGGCCCGCCCAACTCTCGGGGCCGCGTCAGGCGGCGAGCGCCCGCCGCACGGTGGCGCGCAAGTCCGCGAGCGAGAACGGCTTCGTCAGCACGTCGGTGACGATCGCGTCGAGCCCGCGGGCGCGCTCCCGCTGGTCGGCGAAGCCGGTCATCAGCAGGATGGTCAGGTCCGGGAAGTCGCGCTTGGCGGCCAGCGCCAGCGCGATGCCGTCCATGAGCGGCATGCGGATATCGGTCAGCATCAGGTCGAACCCGCCATCGGCCTCGTTGAGCCGGTCGAGCCCGTCGCTGCCGTCGTTGGCGGTCACGACGGCGTGGCCGTCGATCTCCAGCCCCCGCTTGAGGAAGCCGCGGACGGTCTCTTCGTCATCCACGAGGAGGATGCGCGCCATGGGGTCCCGTAAACGTTCCTGATCCCGGGCCTGATTCCGAGGATGTCCCGCCACGATGAGACTTCAGGCCTGCTTATGGATAACAGATCACGAACGGAACCGTTGCGCTGTCAAGGCATCGCACGGGAAAACAATCGCATCCCCGGGCGCCGCGGCGAAAATGCCGCGCTGCCCGCAGGCGCGTCACGGCTCGTCGAACAGGTCCGGGTCGCCGTTGCCGAAATCGACCACGCCCACGAAGGGCAGCTGGCGGAAGGCGTGCGCCGCATCCATTCCGTAGCCGACCACGAACACGTCCGGGCAGGTGAAGCCGACGAAATCGGCGTCGATCGTCACGGCGCGCTTGCCCGGCTTCTCCAGCAGCACTGCGGTGAGCACCCGCTTGGCGCCCCGGGCCATGAGCAGGTCCTTGGCGAACACCACGGTCCGGCCGGATTCCAGGATGTCGTCCACCAGCAGCACGTCCCGCCCGCGGACCTCGCTCTGCACGTCGCGCAGGATCTCGACTTGGCCGGTGGAGACCGTGCCGGTGCGGTAGCTCGACAGGTGCACGAACTCGACCTGCGGTGACAGCCCGACCCGGTGCAGCGCCCGGAGCAGGTCGGCCGCGAACATGAAGCTGCCCTTGAGCACGGCGACGACCAGGAGGTTCTCCGGGTTCGCCGACAGGATCTCCTGGGCCAGCTCGGTGTTGCGCTTGGCGATCGCCGCCTCGTCGAAGAGAGTGCGGACGCGCCGCTCGGGGATGCTCATCTGACGTGTCCCGGGAGCTTGTTCTTCTTGCGGGACGGGCTCGCCGCCGCGATCGAAGGTCGGTCTTAGCGCCCGAAGGCCGCCGGGGAAACTCCGGATCGCGGGCGGCGCGTCGCCGGCCCGTCAGCCGTTGTCGCCCCGGATCGCCGCGATCACCGCATCCGTGACCGCTTGGGTCGTGGCCGTGCCGCCGAGATCAGGGGTGTGGAGGCCGGGGTCGGCGGTGACCCGCTCGACCGCGCGCATCAGCCGGTCGGCGGCGGGCTTCTCGCCCAGATGCTCCAGCATCTGGCAGGCGGTCCAGAAGGTGCCCACCGGATTGGCGATGCCCTTGCCGGCGATGTCGAAGGCCGAACCGTGGATCGGCTCGAACATCGAGGGAAACCGGCGCTCCGGGTTGATGTTGGCGGTGGGCGCGATGCCGAGCGACCCGGCCAGGGCCGCCGCGAGGTCCGACAGGATGTCGGCGTGCAGGTTGGTCGCCACGATCGTGTCGAGGCTCTGGGGCTTCATGGTCATGCGCATGGTCATGGCGTCGACCAGCATCTTGTCCCAGGTCACGTCCGGGAAATCCCGCGCCACCTCGGCGGCGATCTCGTCCCACATCACCATGGCGTGGCGCTGGGCGTTCGACTTGGTCACCACGGTGAGCCGCTTGCGCGGGCGCGAGCGCGCCAGCTCGAACGCGTAGCGGATGATGCGCGTGACGCCCGAGCGGGTCATCATCGACACGTCGGTGGCGACCTCGTTGTCGTGGCCCTGATGGACCCGGCCGCCGACGCCGGCATATTCGCCCTCGGAATTCTCACGCACGATCACCCAGTCGAGCTCCGGCCCGGTGACGTGGCGCAGGGGGCTGGTGATGCCGGGCAGGATCCGAGTCGGCCGGACATTGGCGTATTGGTCGAAGGGCTGGCAGATCGCGAGCCGCAGGCCCCACAGGGTGATGTGGTCGGGCACGTCCGGGGCGCCGACCGCGCCGAAGAAGATCGCGTCGTGGTCCTTGATCTGCGCCAGCCCGTCGGCGGGCATCATGACGCCGTGGGCCTTGTAGTAATCCGAGCCCCAGTCGAACCGGTCGAAGGCGAAGCGGAAGCCGCCCGCGCGCTCGGCGAGGGCGTCGAGCACCGCGATGCCGGCGGCGATGACCTCCTGGCCGATCCCGTCTCCCGGGATGGCGGCGATGCGGTATTGCTTCATGGCGCGTCCTCCACGTTTTTGTTCATCCGCCGCCCATCGAGGAGCGCCGGCCTCGCGGCAGGATGGCATAGGGCCGGTGCCATGCCGACCCCGGCACAGTGGTGCCGCTCCTCGGCCCGCGGTTCCGCGGGCGGAGACCGCTCGCGCCGCGCGCGCGCGAGATCCGGAAATGCAAAAGGGGTCGGCGATCCGCCAACCCCTTGCGCAGTCGTTCTGAATGGATGGTACCACCGCCCCGGCTCGAACGGGGGACCCCCAGATCCACAATCTGGTGCTCTAACCAACTGAGCTACGGCGGCACTGGCGGGCGGTGTATCGCGGGCCGCGGCAGTTTTCAAGACGATCTGTGCAGGCTGATGCGGTGCCGGTGGACGCAGGGCGGATTCGCCCCCTAAGTGCACCGACGGAACCGCGCGTCGGCCAGGGCGGATCGGGGGGTAGGGGCGAGCGTGAGCGCGCGAGAGCCAGCGCCAGTCACGACCGGGAGCCGGGATCTCGGCCAGGTCTCCGGGACGGGTGCAGCGGATGGGCCGGCTCGGCCGGGCCATCGCCCCCGCGGGCGCTGGGCCCGATCCCGGATTGTCCTGGCGCCCGGGCGACTGCGCAGCCTCGTCCGGCGCAGCGAGGGCGGGCTGGTCCTGCTGGCGACCCTGGTGGGCTGCGTCAGCGGGCTGGCGGTCTCGGCCATGACCTGGATGACGCAGGCCCTGCGCGAGACGCTTTACCGCCTGCCGGCGGGGACGCGGCTCAGCGCCGCCGATGCGGTCGCGCCGCCCCTTCTGCTGATCGGTCCGTGTCTCGGCGGCGTGCTGCTCGGCCTGCTGATCGTCGTAGCGAATTACCTTCGCGGCCCGCGCAGGCGCCCCGCCATCGATCCGATCGAGGCCAACGCGCTCCATGGCGGCCGGATGTCCCTGCGGGACAGCCTGTACCTCGCCCTGCAGAACGTGATCTCGAACGGATCGGGCGCCTCCGTAGGGTTGGAAGCCGGCTACACGCAGCTCGCCTCCGGTCTCGCCTCCCGGCTCGGGATCGCCTTCGAGGTGCGTCGGGGCGACCTGCGGACCCTGGTCGGGTGCGGGGCGGCCGGCGCCATCGCGGCTGGGTTCGGGGCGCCGCTCGCCGGGGCGTTCTACGCCTTCGAGCTGATCATCGGCACCTACTCGATCGCCACCCTGGCGCCCGTGGTCGTCGCGGCGCTCTGCGGCAATCTCATCTCCCGGTCCCTGATCGCGACCCAGCCGCTGGTCGAGCTCGGCGACATGCAGGCGGTCACGACCTCGCACATCACCAGCTTGGAGATCCTGCCGAGCCTCGCCCTCGGGCTGGTCTGCGCGCTGCTCGGCATCCTGATCATGCGCGGCGTGACGCTGGTCGAGCAGCTGGTCCAGGCGTCCGGCCTGCCGCGGGCGGCGGGGCCCGCCTTCGGGGGCCTGTGCGTTGGCGCGCTGGCGCTGCTGGCGACGCCCCAGGTGCTCTCGGGTGGGCACGGCGCCCTGCACATGCACTTCTCCGCCGAGGGCCAGGGCCACGGGGTGGCGGCGCTCGCCGGGTTGTTCGCCGCCAAGGCGACGGCCACCGCGATCTCGATCGGCTCCGGGTTTCGCGGCGGCCTGTTCTTCGCCTCGCTGTTCCTCGGGGCGATCGCCGGCAAGCTGTTCGCCGCTCTGGCGCCGGATCTCCTGCCCGCGATGGCCGGCTTCGGCCTCACCCCGCTGGCCTATGCGGTGATCGGCATGAGCGCGCTCGCCGTGGCGATCATCGGCGGCCCGCTGACCATGACGTTCCTGGCGCTGGAGATCACCGGCAGCCTGCCGATCACCGGGCTCGTGCTGGCGGCGGTGATCGCCTCCTCGCTGACCGTGCGCAAGATCTTCGGCTATTCCTTCGCCACCTGGCGCTTCCACCTGCGGGGCGAGAGCATCCGCAGCCCCCACGATGTCGGCTGGATCCGCTCGCTGACCGTGGGCCGGCTGATGCGCCGGGACGTCTCCACCGTGGCTTTGGACACGCCGCTGCCGACCTTCCTGCGCGCCCATCCGCTCGGTTCGCCCTCCCGGGTGATCGCCGTGGATGGACAGGGCCGCTATGCCGGGCTCGTGAACGTCCCCGAGGTGCATGCCGCCGCCCAGGACGCCGAGGCCGGCGCGGCGCCGGTGCTGGCCGACCTCCTGCACCACACCGACCTGTTCCTGACGCCGGAGATGAACGCCAAGGACGCGGCCGCAACCTTCGACCGCAGCGAGAGCGAGGCGCTCGCGGTGGTCCAGAGCGCCGACAGCCGCCAGGTCCTGGGCTTGCTCACCGAGAGCCACACACTCAAGCGCTACAGCGAGGAGCTGGACCGGCAGCGCCGGGCCATGGCGGGGGAATCTGCGTGATTGTCAGGCTGGGGTGTTGACCGCAGAAGCGCGTGCAACACCCTGGCACCGTGCAACCCGGGGCCGGTACGCGACCCCCGACGCGACACCCGTGAGGATCCATGGCCGGTCAAGACAGCAGCCCCCAGCGCCGCTACCGCATCGCGGTGATCCCGGGCGACGGCATCGGCAAGGAGGTGGTGCCCGAGGGCGTGCGCGTACTGGAGCAGGCGGCCAAGCGTCACGGCTTCAGCCTCCAGCTCGACTGGTTCGATTTCGCGAGCTGCGACTATTACGAGCAGCACGGCCGGATGATGCCGGAGGACTGGAAGCCGCAGATCGAAACGCACGACGCGATCTATTTCGGCGCCGTCGGCATGCCGGAGCGCGTGCCCGACCACATTTCCCTGTGGGGCTCGCTGATCCTGTTCCGGCGGGAATTCGACCAATACGCCAACCTGCGCCCGGTGCGGCTGATGCCCGGGGTGAAGTGCCCGCTCGCCGACCGCAAGCCCGGCGATATCGACTTCTGGGTGGTCCGGGAGAACACCGAGGGCGAGTACTCGAATGCCGGCGGCCGCATGTTCGCCGGCACCGACCGGGAATTCGCCCTGCAGGAGACGATCATGACCCGCCACGGGGTCGACCGGATCCTGAAATTCGCCTTCGACCTCGCCCAGACCCGGCCGAAGAAGCACCTGACCTCGGCCACGAAATCGAACGGCATCTCGATCACCATGCCGTACTGGGACGAGCGCGTGAAGGCCGTGGCCGAGGGCTATCCGGATGTGCGGTGGGACCAGTACCACATCGACATCCTGACCGCGCATTTCGTCCTGAACCCGGACCGGTTCGACGTGGTCGTCGCCTCGAACCTGTTCGGCGACATCCTGTCGGATCTGGGCCCCGCCTGCACGGGCACGATCGGCATCGCGCCGTCGGGCAACATCAACCCGGAGCGGCTGCACCCGTCCGTGTTCGAGCCGGTCCACGGCTCGGCCCCCGACATCGCCGGCCAGGGCATCGCCAACCCGATCGGCCAGATCTGGTCGGGGGCGATGATGCTGGAGCATCTCGGCGAGCACGCGGCGGCGGCCGAGATCGTCAGCGGGATCGAGCGGGTGCTGTCCGAGCGGACGCTGCGCACGCGCGACCTCGGCGGCAATGCCGACACGCAGGCCTGCGGGAAAGCCGTGGCGGAGGCGTTGGGGTAGGGGCGCGCGATCGCATCCCCCTCACCGGACTGCAATGGCCTCTATCGGCGTGTCGCGGGCGCGACGCGCCCCCTCTCCCGAGCGGGAGAGGGCTGGGGTGAGGGATGAGGAGGTTCAGGACTGAGCACAGCCGTGACGCAAGCCCAAGTCGAGCTTTTTCCGGAAGGTTCTCGCCCCTCACCCTGTCCCTCTCCCGCCCGGGAGAGGGGACCCGCGCAGGGGCCTGAACCGGCGTCGCCGGCCGGTATCCGTTTCGGCCGATCGACCTAGCGCGGGCGGCGGCGGACGCTCACGACGTTGCTCGCCTGTTCGACCTGGCCGGAGGCGGCCGGCAGGGTGTCGAGGGCGGTCTTGACGATGGTGGCGGCGTCGAGACCGGCCTCGGCGTACATCTTCTCCGGGCTGTCGTGGTCCTGGTACAGGTCCGGCAGCGTCAGCGTCCGCACCCGGACCCGGCCCGCATCCAGCGCGCCGCGCTCGGCCAGCAGATGCAGCACCATCGCCCCGAACCCGCCGCGCGAGCCCTCCTCGATCGTGATCAGCACCTCGTGGCTCTGCGCCAGCTCCAGGATCAGCGCCTCGTCCAGCGGCTTGGCAAAGCGCGCATCCGCCACCGTCACCGCAACGCCCTGCTCCGACAGCGCATCCGCCGCCTTCAAGGCTTCCGACAGCCGCGTGCCCAGCGACAGGATCGCCACCCGCGCCTCCGCGTCCTGGCGCACCATCCGGCCCTTGCCGATCGCCAGAACCGCGCCCCGCTCCGGAAGCTCGACGCCGACGCCCTCGCCGCGCGGATAGCGCAGCGCGATCGGGCCCGTGTCATGCGCGTGCGCCGTCGCCACCATGTGCACCAGCTCGGCCTCGTCGGAAGCCGCCATCACGGTCATGTTCGGCAGGCAGCACAGATACGCCAGGTCGAAGGCTCCGGCATGGGTCGCCCCGTCGGCGCCGACCAGCCCG
>NZ_LHCD01000031.1:0-74615 GCF_001262595.1 Methylobacterium sp. ARG-1 | reverse complement strand
ACCATGGGCCGTCGAACAGTGGGCCCGGGCTCAGCCCACGTGCGGCGCCATCCTGCAGGTAGTGTCGTGCGGCTTGGTCCCGTGCCACGCCGTGCGCTTGAGTCGTCCGGTACCACTCCGCATCGAACAGATCAGAGGAAGCAATCCGCGCCACCAACTCTGGGTTAGCGACCGGGCAAATCGGCCGATCCTCGGAACGTCCACTATCCAAGTAGTGCAGCAGCGGGTTTAACCCTGCAGCTGCGACATCAGCATTGTTCGCAAGGTACCACGGCCCGTCGAACAGCGGGCCCGGGCTCAGCCCACGTGCGGCGCCATCCTGCAGGTAGTGTCGTGCGGCTTGGTCCGGTGCCACGCCGTGCGCTTGAGTCGTCCGGTACCACTCCGCATCGAATAGACCCGAAGCTGCGACCTTTGCCACTGCATCCCTATCGACGTAAGAGCAAATCGGCCGCACTTCGGAGTGTCCGCTGTCGAGGTAGTGCAGCAGCGGGTTCAAACCCGCTGCGGCGACGTCCGGGTTGTTCGCCAGGTACCAGGGCCCGTCAAACAACGGGCTAGGGCTCAGCCCGCGCGCGGCGCCCTGACGTAGGTAATGCCGCGCGGCTTGATCCGGCACTACGTCAGGCGCTTGCGTTGAGTGGTACCAATCCGCGTTAAATAGCTTGGATCTTGCGAGCCTCCGGGCGGCCACGACATCGCGGTCAGCGCCGAGGATGTTGCACAGCTTTTGGCGGAGCGCGGAGTGGCGGGCCATATTGGAACTTTAGATTGGAACTTCGAGCTCTGAGATGGGACGTGGTCCCAGGCATCAGAGGGCGAGTGGTGGCGGTTCGTACAGCAAGTTCGGGGAGGTTCGCACATTTCGAGCGAGACACTACACCTCTAAATGACAGTTCTCAGAACATGTTTGAGACCGTCCGCCATATCCGCGACCAGCATTCTGAGACAGATCGGGGGGGCTTCGGATGGAGGAGAGCTGGTTCATCGTATCTACCAGGAGCAAGGATAAGAATAGACTTTAGAGCCGGCGGAAGCCGTTATTAGGACATTGGCCAAGTCATGCGTCGGTGACCTGACCGTTATTTCGGATCGAGCCGATCGAGGGGTTACTACATGGCAACGCCCATGGGTAGCCAAAAGGCCAGATTTAGGAAGGTGACAGGCGCGGATGACCGGTAGCCCAGCGACGAATGCGGTCCGACGCGGTTGTAGGCAGGCTGCCAAAGACTTACCATGATTCGGCACAATCAGGGAACGCGTCACCGGCCGTCCGGTGCCGGCACGCACCCCCGCATCTTTCAGACGGGCACGTTATTGGAATATGGCAGCACGGGACGAGGCCGAACGGCATTTCCTTAGGTGTCCGACGGATGTATGCCCATCCCAAGTTTGGGTCAGGCCGCCATGAACGTTGAACGAGAACAGACCATCTTCGTTGCGGGTCACCGCGGGATGGTGGGATCGGCGATCGTGCGCCGGCTGCGCGAGCTGGACTACGACCGCATCCTCACGGCGGACCGTCAGGCGTTGGATCTGCTGGATCAGGCCGCGGTCCGGGCGTTCTTCGCCAAGCACCGCATCGACATGGTCTACCTCGCCGCCGCCAAGGTCGGCGGCATCCACGCCAACAACACCTACCCGGCCGAGTTCATCCACGAGAACCTGCTGATCCAGTCGAACCTCATTCACGCCGCACACACGAGCGACGTCGACCGGCTGCTGTTCCTGGGCTCCTCGTGCATCTACCCGAAGTTGGCGGCGCAGCCGATGCGCGAGGACGCGCTGCTGACCGGGCTGCTGGAGCCGACCAACGAACCCTACGCCATCGCCAAGATCGCCGGGATCAAGATGTGCGAGAGCTACAACCGGCAGTACGGCCGGCGCTACCGCAGCGTGATGCCGACCAACCTGTATGGCCCCAACGACAATTTCCATCCGCAGAACGCCCACGTGCTGCCGGCGCTGATGCGGCGCCTGCACGAGGCCAAGCAGGAGGGCGGCGCCTCCGTCAAGGTCTGGGGCACCGGCCGGGCGATGCGCGAGTTCCTGCATGTCGACGACATGGCACGAGCCAGCGTGTTCGTGATGGAGCTGGACGATGCGGTCTACGCCGCCAATACCCGGCCGGACCTGTCGCACATCAATGTCGGCACCGGCGCGGATTGCACCATCCGCGAGCTGGCCGAGGCCCTGGCGCGGGTGATCGGCTACGAGGGCCGGCTCGAGTTCGACGCGACCAAGCCGGACGGGACGCCGCGCAAGCTGATGGACGTGTCGCGCCTGCGGGCCATGGGCTGGCAGCCGGAGATCGGCCTGGAGCAGGGCCTGCGCCAGACCTATGGCTGGTTCCTCGAGAACCACGCCACGCTGCGCGGATGATAATTAAGGGAACAATTTTGAAAACATCATTGTGACCTGACCGGCTGGCTTTGGACCGGGCTGATTGAGAGAACCAGCCTGGACCGGAGGAGTTGGAGATGAAGCGAGGATAGAGGCCGAGCGCGGAGCAGGTCGTGCTGATGCTGCGCTAGATCGAGGTGCAGAAGGCACAAGGGAAAAGCATCGCCGTCGCGTGTAAGGAGGCGGACGTCTCCGATAAAAGCTATTATCGCTGACGTTAAAGAGCACCGCCGCCTGAAGGTGGATCAGGTCTGGAAGATGAAAGATCTCGAGCGCGAGAACGTTCGGCCTCGTTGACTAGGGGCCGATATTGTGCCTTGAGAAACAGGCGTTGACAGACGTCGCCTCGGGAAATTTGTCTATTCGGCGTTCATCGGTCAACGCCTACTCGTGCGCATCCTGGTTTGACGTGCGATCGGTCCTGTGGAACTCTTGCTTCCCCCCGAGCTCGGCCAGGGCCGCTTCATGATGGGATTAGAGGGAGTGAGCGGCGCCATCTAAGCGCGCGCTCGGCAGAACCGACGCTCGAGTTTCCTCGGTCTCCCCAGCTCCCGCCGTCCCCACAGGGACCTAATCCACGCGGGGGAGCTCAGTGTTACGTGATACTGATCGGTAAGCTTCAGGCCGCCATCGCGGCTTCGGTCGACTAGGGAAGACCTTCTCGTCGCGCCATATGCGAGGCAGCACGATCGCCAGCTCGCAAGCGACGGCCACGAGCGCCTTCTGCATGCCTCGGCGCCTGACCACAGCCAGCCTCCCATACCTTCAGCGAGGACCATCGAACGCGAGGGCCGGTGCGCGGCCCTTATAAGCGAAGGAGCAGTCACACAGCGGCTGCACGAGGTGAGCACGTGCAGGATGCCAGAGATGATCAACCGGCCGTCCTTCCGCTCCTGTCCGGGCCGATCCTTGAGAATGAACGGGACCATCACCGCCCACTGGTCAGCCGAGAGCCGGAACAGATCCGCCATCGCCGCCTCAACGCTGCAAACAGCGGTCCAAAATCTCAAAACTATAGGCTATGGCAATGCCTTGGTTCGGCTCACACGCTAGCACATATCCCAACTCTACATGTAACGAACCTATTTAATTATGCGCCATGGCTTACCGCTCGAACGTAATTAGTACTTCCGTACTCGAAGTTTTTGCTATAATAGGAGTCTCCCTCCTCAATTTGCTTTCCCCACCGGTCCAATAGAACCGCGCGATCACCGAGGTCATAGCCCTCGCTTTTCCTGGTGAGACTTTCGTGATGATAAAGCCGTGCGTTGGAAACAGAAACAATCTCCAATCCCTTTTGTCTTATTTTCATACACAAGTCCACGTCTTGATAATGCTTTGCATAATCTTCAGAAAAGCCGCCTATGGCGTGAAACACTGATTTGCGCATCATCATGCACGCCGCCGTCACAGCACTTACTTCCCGGGAGACTGCGAGCGACCCGGCGTAGCCATCAGAGGCCTCGTCGAAACCTCGCATAACATGATCGGCGGTACCGCGCGGCCCCAAGATCACACCTGCATGTTGGACCGTGTTGTTTGGATACAATAGCGTTGCTCCCACGGCGCCAATATTGGGATCTTCAAAATACATTACCATCTTCTGCAGCCAATCTGCTGAAATAACTTCCGTGTCGTTATTGAGAAGCACGATGTAGTCACCCGCCGCCGCATCTACCCCCATGTTGTTTGCCCGAGAGTAGTTAAAATTACTATCTCCATAAGTTAAACGCTTGATTGGATAGGAACTCATTGCCTGCAATGCTCTCGGCTCAGTCGTTCGATTGTCCACTAATATGATTTCATAATCGCTGTACTCCGTAAGGGTAAATATAGATTCAAGGCACCTCTCTAATATAACACCCTGGTTCCGGGAGGGTATTACGATAGAAACTTTAGGCTGTTTGGTTGAATATGATGGATACAAAACCAATCTGTGAGGTAAGAACGGATGATTCTCTGCTATCCATGTCCTACCTTTCCGGCCAAGATGTTCATTGACCGCGCGCGCTTGAAGTTTCTCAATGCCGTGTTTCTCGCTACCGCCAAGCGCCAAAGATCCAGGTATCGCGCGCCACTTGTACAAATTGACGGGTAGGTGAGCTATTTTGATATTTTCTTCCGAAATACGAAGAAGAAACTCGAAGTCCTGGACTCCGTTGAACTCGTCAAGAAACTTCTCTCTAGTGCATATCTCCCTTCTTACCGCGAGGAGGTGCCCTGGATACATTGCGCCAAGCGCATAAATTGGCGACCATTTTGGTTTATAAAAATAATGAAGAACCGCCCCATGTTCGTCTATTGTGCATTGGTCCGAGTAGATAACATCTGTTTCCGGATCGGAATCTATCAGATCCGCGAACTTTTCTAGTGCGGTCGCACTTACTTCGTCGTCATGATCAGCAAATACAATAAAATCACCTGCGGCAGCAGCAATCCCGATGTTTGTGGAAGCTGATATTCCTTTATTTGACTCATTAACAATCAAGCGAATGATACTTCCAGCCTCCATGGAAGCCACGGTATCTCTTACAATCGGGTCTGGTCCACTGTCATCCACAACAATAATCTCGCTCGGAACAAAAGTCTGTCGAATGAGAGATCTCAGCGCTGCGATTAATAATTGCGGCGTCGTCTTGTAGGCAGGTAGTACGACTGAAAACAGGCTCATCGGGAGGGTGTATCCTTCCTAATACTATGACACCTAGAGATATGGTAAAGAGTCCAAGCGTTTCCGTGCATTTTCGCAGTCAACCCCGCGCCCCTAATAAACCGGTTCTTGATAAATCTGCGAAAAAGACCGTCCATGACTGAGATGGTCGACTCTTACTACATTAGCTGGTTATGTCAGTGTCAACTAACCAGCAGAACCCCGCGTAACCACTCTATGAAGTGCGAAGTTTCACCCAAACTCATAGGGTCACTTCACTTTGCTCCGCACGGAGGCTTAACGGTTCCAGCCGTCATTGATGATCCGCTTCTATTGCACCTGACGCGATAGGCTCAGTCGCACGCACGGCGTGTTCTATTTGCAGCGCAACCAAGACCTGTAAAGTGTGCCGTTCGCAGCCTAGCCCGCGCTCGAGTTTGCTGATTGAGCCTTGAGCGATACCTAGCTGCCTCGCGAGTTCGCACTGAGACAGGCCCAATTCACGCCGCTTGTTCCGAATAAGCAGCCAGCTTGCACATGACGAAGCACCGTGTTGGCCGATCTTGCTCAAATCTTACCTCTCAACTGGGATGCCAGCAACACTGCGCGGCGATCCTTGTTGCGCTTTCAGGTCGTCTTATAGGGTCTCTATCGCGATTCAGCCACCCCTCGATATGGGTGGGATTCAACGGTGACTGGCGGCGTGCGAGCGGGTTGTCCGGCGTGCCTGTGCTCTTGCGGCTCTTAGGTTCACCACCGCTGCTAGGTACCCGTGCGAGTGAGGGTGTTTGAGGCCTGGGTAGGGGAAGCGAGTGGTATTGTCCGGGTTTGGTGGACACCGAGGACGCTTTCACGTGACGTGTTTGTCCGATGCCCAAAAGCCGCCCCCATACCCAGCCAAGTTTCGCCGACAGATGGTCAAGCTGGCCCGCGTCGGTCGTAATCGGAACGACCTCGCCCGTGAGTTCGAGCCTTCCGCGCAGGCCATCCGCAACTGGGCGACAGGGGCTGACCGCGCCGAGGGCCGGCGGGAATCCCGTAAGCGCATCTCCCGGCTGATGCGTGAGGCTGGTCTCGTTGGTGCCAGCCATCGACACGATAAGCCCGTCACGACGCGGCCGGACCAGGAGGAATGCCCTACTCCCTACCTCGTCGATCGCAACCTTGCGGCCGAGCCCCCGCTCTGGGTGGCCGATATCACGTACGTGCCGACGGTCGCTGCCTTCCTCTATCTCGCGGGGGTGCTTGATGTGTTCAGCTGTCGGATCGTGGGATGGGCCATGGCCGACCACCTGAGCTCGGAACTGGTACTGGACGCCTCGGATATGGCGGTCAGCCAGCGCAAGCCGCGAAACATCAACCACCAACCGGACCAGGGCTCGCAATACACGTCGCTGTTCTTCGGCAACCGATGCCAGGAGGCAGGCGTGCGCCGGTCCATGGGCCCCGTCGGTGACGCCTACGACAACGCCATGGCCGAAAGCTTCTTTTCCGCCCTCGAAGGCGAGTAGCCCACCCGCCGACGCTTCCAGTCGCAGGCGGAGGCTTGGATGGCCCGCTTCAGCTAAATCGAGGGCTTCTACAAGCCGCTGCGCCGACACTCGGCGCTCGGCTACCGCTCGCCTGTCGTCTACGAATAGGATACAGATCTAGAACTGTCATCTGAATCCCTGCTCTGTTAAGCCCCTTAACTTTTCACAGAAAACGGGGCAATCCCAAACGGCGGATCATCGAGCTATCTGAATGTGAGACCTCCTTAACGTCTAGAACGATGCGGAAAGCCCGTTTGACGAGACTGGGACTGGATGGCTTGTACCTTGGCCGTGAGCCTTTCTTCGTCAGCCAGGGCAGTCTCTCAGTCCTGCTTTAGCGAGCGGTCAATGAACCTATTGCTCGGATCGATGCTGTCATTGCCACGCCGTGCCAATGCCGCCTGCTGCAAGCTCAGCTTCCACTGATCGTACAGCCGCCGTCGTTCGAGGTCCAGATCCTTGGCGACCAGCAAGCTCACCGCGATGGCTCCTGGGTGAGCGCGTCGAGCATCGCGGCCGCGACGCAGGCGACCACGTACTGGGCGCTGATCGGCTGGCAACGCGGTTCACCGAAGGCAACCGCCAACCGGTGACAGACGTAGCGGACCTCGCGTCCGTTCTCGGTGTAGGTTGGGAAGATGCGCAGCCCACACACGCCGCAGGGCAGGGGCCTCTCAGCAGCGCCGTACCACCGCGCGGGATGCCGCTATAGCGCGTGCGGATAAGCGCCATCTACTCCTAGTTCCGTTCACAGGCGTCCCGGGCAGATCCCGGCAGCAATGAAGTGATGCAGCCGGTCGTAGGAGACGCCCTCGGCGCGCGCTGCCATTGGCGGGACGCTTTTGCGCTTACCCCGCCCGGTCACGCTGGCGACATAGAGTGGGCGCATCGCGCGGCTGGCTGAGTGGGACAGGGCCGCTAGGAACGGTTGCAGCCAACGAGGCAGCTCTGCATGCCAGTCATCGTCCACCGCCATTGCCACCACCCGCGCCGGATCAACTTATAGTGCAAATCCACCGCGAAGGCGCCTCGTTGCACCAACGCACCAGAGCAGCACTAGCTTTCTGTTGCTACCATGCTCCGCCCAGCATTCGTTCATAGATTTGTTCTGTCAAAACATAGGCTGCGATTGAAGAGAATGCCTGAAATATAATGCTAGAGGACGAGAACGGTAAACTGTATGGACGCGCCCTTTTCAGAAAAAGCCCTGAAATTAGATGTTACAACACGCTTCTACGCGCAAAAACAATATCGCATTGAAAAACTTGCCTGGTATGCTTGTTGCTCCATCCCGGCCCGATCCAAACAGGATGAAGACCTATCGCCCTCAATTCGGCCACAACGTCCTCGAATTTGGGCTCTCCCTCATAGACGGGGATCAAAGACGCTTCTAAAAGGAAAAGGGTGATCTCGCTAACGCGGTCACCCAAGCCTCTCAGAACTTGCAGCTCCAGGCCTTGCACATCTATTTTTAGCATAATAGATGCGTTTAACGAAGGAATTGGCAGCTCTGACCAAATCGTTTCAAGTCTATGCAAGGGCACGATTTCCCTATTCAATTCTGCAATACCTTCTTCAATCGAGACCGACCATGCGTTGGCTGTAAGAAGTGAACTGCTGACATAATTTTTTGAGACGTTTATCTCTGCAATGCCGTCCGATTCTCCGAGCGCAGTACGGCGGCAATACCAGTCTGGCTCTTTTACGGTTGCCCGTGACAATTCAGAATAGACCGACGCAATAGGCTCAAATGAGATCAGTGTTCCTGAGAACCCTTCGTCGCGCAGAAATCGCCCAAATTGACCGACATTGGCCCCTACATCAAGAACACAGTTTATGTTTGTCACGTTCATTATTTCGCGGATGTCGGAACTGAACACAGCCATGGCAACCTCATAAAAAACGTGGAATTATACCTGCTGTTTTTGTCGATCACGACACATACGTGTGTCGCTTCGAGGCCAAGACCACATGAGTCGGTCAACACCGGGGCCATCATGCCGGATAAAGGTCAGGTCGAGTGGATGAGCCGCACGACCAAGAACGCCACGGTCAACCGCTACCTATACGACAGCCATGCCAGCCCCTCACCCACCTGGCCGACTTCGTCAGCGCCCACAACTTCGCACGCTGTCTGAAGACCCTACATGGCCTCAAGCCCTACGAGGCCATCTGCAAGGCACGGTCCGCTGAGCCCAGCCGCTTCAGGCCAAACTCGCTCCACCAAATGCCGGGACCAAACATCTAGCTAGAAGCTCTGTGTTCTTGGAGGAACGAAACAGCGTCATCCCTCAAGCAGACCACGTTACAGTAATCGTACTTATCTGAAGAAATCTTGTGCTCACGAAGTCCATCATCGGTTGGCAAAAACAGCTTGTATCCTCGACGACGAACATATTCGAGGATCTCTGCGCTGCGCGGAACGCCGATCGCATTTAGATCATCAAAATCACCAAGCTCGACGACTAGGGCCCTAGCCTCGTTGATCAATCCACCCATACCTTCGAGAACGAGCATCTCAGAGCTTTCAGTGTCTATCTTTACAAGAGCCGGTCTCACTCCCGCCGTTGCGCAGAAGGTATCGAGCCGTGAAACAGGAACAGTGACGCGTTGTAACGGTACAAGCTTCCGGTCGGGGAGACGGGCACTATAGGCAGAATTGAAGGCAGAAAAATCAGGGCCATAGTCGTTGAACTCAAGGTGCCCATCCTTATTCCCTATTGCGGTTTGGTGAACCTCTACATTACCGAGATGAAGAACGTTCGCCCGGAGGCGACCAGCAACAAAGGGGGTCGGCTCGAAAGAATGGACACTCCCTTTAGGCCCAACAAGATTACTTGCTAGCACACTAAAATATCCATAGTGCGCACCAATGTCGAAAAAGACGTCTCCCCTGCTAAGAAAGTCGATAAAAAACTTGGTCAGACCAAACTCGTAGGCACTGAACTCAAATAAAATGCTTCCCACCTCCTCACGCACATTAACATTCATTACACTCCCGTTAAAAAGGCGCACGGGAAAATGAGGATCCAACACTGCGTTTTGTTTGATTGCATCAACCGCTTGCTTAAGGCAGCGATGGCCGGTTTGATCGTAGCGGCTCACAATCGAATGTAGGTCGCGGATACTTGCGATTGACTGCTGCAAATCAGATTTTACATTAGAGGAATGCGATTCCGAATTTTGGGCTTGGCTCACATCACTTGGTAGCAAAATATGCTTCCTCGTTCCGAAGCCCACGATCTGCATCGACTGTACACGGCGCATAGGAAACTCGTCGTAAGGTACAGTACCTCGCCAACGGTTGTGAGCCTCAGCAGATAGATAATATGTGTCCGGATCTTTTGCCGCTTTTTCAAGAGCTACAACAGCCTGGCCCTTATCATGACCGAGGAGTTCGGAAAATTTTAAGAACATTTCCTTGTGGTATTCAGCGCCCATCCCAAGACTGACCACATCAACGGCGTGAATTGACGAGCCTTCCGGTAAAGTGAAATACGCAATTGCGTCAGAAACGACCTTAAGTTTTTCAAGCGGTATGTGTTCAATAACACTTATTGAGTAGCAGCAGGCGACCGAATTGGCCATGACCCCGTCTATATCACATGAAAACCAGTCTACAATATATTCTACGTTTCGATATGAGCGTTTAAAATGATCCAGCTCCGTGGGGCCATTTCCAGCTCCTTCGTACGGATCAACGACGATTACTCGATATCCTAAGCGCCCAAGAATATCTGCTACTAGGGGCTCACCAGCCCCTATCTCCAGAAGGGTTGCGCCGGCGGGCTGAGTAGAAAGAATGGCTTTCAACATCCAGTAGCGCTGAGAATCTTTGATGTCGCCATTATAATTTAGGAGCTTCGGAAACAATTCTGCTCCCTGGGCAAAATCTCGGACGGTACCGTAGCTGAGACCGCTCTCAACCTCTGTCGCCGCAAGAGACCTCAGCAACGCAAGATCGGCGTCCGTGATGATATTATTTGACATCAGTCTCGCTCCATAATTAGTATGCTATTGGTTGACCGTTAGCGTATCACAGACTCATAAAAATGCAGGAGGTTTTTTGCATTTTCGTTCCAACGAAGGTTCTGCAAAGCAAAAGCCCTCCCAGCGGCGCCGATCTCAGCAGCTATTTGAGGCGATGATAGCAACCACTCTACACGGTCTGCGATTTCCTCTCCATTTCCTCTGGACAGCAAAATCGCGTCTCTACCATCAATCAGCCTCAATCCAATATTCGAGGCCGGAAGCAGAACCGGCTTGCCGAGAGATAGAAACTCGGGGACCTTCGAAGGCAATCGGAACGCGTTGAAATCATCCGGCTCGCCTGGTTGAACATACATGTCTGCTAATTTCAACACATCTATCATTTCGGATCGATCCAATTTTCCAAGATTAATAACCCAGTCGCCATTGAGAGCCTGATAACTTAAATCGATATCAGTAAAATAATCTTCGCCGGTGCGGATTAGACGCACGTCGTGCCCACGCCGTCGCAAGATAAGAATCGCGGTGTAAAGAGAGAAAACATCCTTGTAATTTGCGGAATGCATATTGCCGTTATATACTATAACTATCGAGTCGGTATCTATATAGAGATTTCGCCGTTTCACCCTAACTTGTTCGGGTGTTAAGTCGCATCTAAAAACATCAGTATCAACTCCCGGCTCCAACAGGTGAATGGGAACGTCGGGCGGGCACAATTCCGAAAGTCGATCGACTATGACAGTGACTCCGGAGGAGCTTTCGAGAAACGCTGGAAGAGTTCTGGGATTTGTGAGACTTGCGGGCGTCTGGCTTTCGAGATCGGCATCACCCATCCCGTCGATCTCGCGTAAAGTTTTACGCAACGCAGATGAAAACAACATAATCTCGTGGTCTTCCAAATGAACAACATAGGGGCAGCCAGTTTTGAGTGTAATCCTGCGTGTAAAATTCTGCACGGCCTTCCTAGGTGTCCAAGCGTGAAGCAGCACATCCCGGCCGCTCGCTAACTCGAGAATCTCGGCCGGTATATCCTCTTCAAGATTTTTTATCTGTATGGCTTTGAAAGAGGTCGGCCCAAAATCAGCCGCTGTACTCGGATCATTGCTTCCAATTACTGTAGTTTCGACTCCCAATGTCGACAAAGAGTTGGCAAAATGCGCGACATGCCCGCCGCTGTTGCTATTGAATAGTCCATAATTGATGAATATAACTCTCATTCCGCTCTCCTTCTGATCGCAATGTTTACTATAACTTAGACAGGACGAGGCGCCGTATAATAAACGTAGAAGCTCGCACAGACGGATCTATGCGCAGGTTTTGAATTCTCTTTTCTGCATTCAACAAGACAATTGCCGAAACTTTGTTATTCGATGTTCCCAGAGCGTATGATGCCGATTCCTCGTAACCGTCTCCAAAATCAAAAAATATTTGCATATAGTTTTTTTCGGGGTCGGCGATAGAGTGCGTATATTCCACTTCGATATCGAGCACGAAACGCCCAATTACGTCGGCGTGGATTATTATTTGCGGATCGTCTCCCGCGACGTATGCCTCTATTTTCCTCAGATTATGAGTTTCTTTAAATTGTCCCGTAAGATCGATTCTTTCTGTTAGGTCAAAATCTTTGCTACCTATTGCTTCTACGATCAGCATTTTGCAATTTGGCACTTGAATCTTCGGCCTACTAAAGGCAGGTGCGATGCCGGACACACTATCGTTTGGGGAATCACTTAGCCTCTGCTGAAATCGCTCGATTGATTGCAAAGGGCCCGCAGCTTCTCGGACCCGATTCAGAAACTCGCCGGTTCCCCAAATTGTAGACAGCAGGCGCCTCCAAGTAGTTCGCTGATTTATTTTTCCCTTAACGCACTGGTCGAGAGGGACTTTTTCGGAAATCCAGCGCAACATTTCCGGGCTAGGTTCTCCATTATATCTTCCGGATGCCGAGTATCCAGTAAGAATCAATGGCAGGAAAATCTCTTGCTGAAACTCGTCATTTTTTACCAGCTTTTTCAACAAAGTTGCATAGTCACACGATGAATAATGTCTCACTTCGTGAGAACTCAATGGATCCCTTCCCAATAGCAGCTTTATAGACTTCCTTGTATCGTTTAGGTCGGGATATTTCAGATGATAGCTTTCACGGTGATTTGCATTTTTAGCTTCCATCGTGTGACCGCTCCGGAATGGACTTTTTGGCTGCGTGTAATGTGAAAGTCGCGCTTCAGCGTCCGTAGATATCCTCGACGCGGATGATGTCGTCCTCGTCGGTGTACGAGCCGACCTGGACCTCGATCAGCTCGAGCGGGATCTTGCCCGGGTTGTTCAGCCGGTGCATCGAGCCGACCGGCAGGTATCATGGGCTGAATCTGAATATTGAGACAAGACATCAGAAGGGGCGGCTCAGGCGTTGGCGCTGAGGCGCTTGATGTCGGCGTCGACCATTTCGGTGATCAGCGCTTCGAGGCTGGTCTGCGCCTCCCAGCCGAAGGTCGCCTTGGCCTTGGCCGGGTTGCCCAGCAGCACCTCCACCTCCGCCGGCCGGAAGAAGGCCGGGTCGATCACCAGGTGGTCGTCGATGTTCAGCCCGACATGCTTGAACGCGATCACGCACATGTCCCGCACCGTCGTCGTCCGGCCGGTGGCGATCACGTAATCGTCCGGCTTGTCCTGCTGCAGCATCAGCCACATCGCCTCGACGTAGTCCCGGGCATGACCCCAGTCGCGCTTGGCGTCGATGTTGCCCAGCCGCAGCTCCTTCTGCTTGCCGAGCTTGATCCGCGCCACCGCGTCCGTGACCTTGCGGGTGACGAACTCGACGCCGCGCAGCGGGCTCTCGTGGTTGAACAGGATGCCGTTCGAGGCGTGCAGCCCGAAGCTCTCTCGGTAGTTGATCGTCATCCAGTGCGCGTAGAGCTTGGCCACGCCGTAGGGCGAGCGCGGGTAGAACGGCGTCGTCTCGCTCTGCTGCGCCTCCTGGATCAGCCCGAACATCTCCGAGGTCGAGGCCTGGTAGTACCGGGCCTGGGGGGCGACCGAGCGCAGGCATTCGAGCATGTGCACGGCGCCGAGGCCCGTCACCTGGCCGGTGAGCAGGGGCTGCTGCCAGGAGGAGGTGACGAAGGATTGCGCGGCGAGGTTGTAGATCTCGTCGGGCTTGGCGGTCTGGACGATGCGCAGCAGCGCCGACTGATCCAACAAGTTGCCGTCCACGAGTTCGACATCGTCCAGGATGCCGAGCCACTTCAACCTGTGGTCGAACACGCCGGCATGGCTGGAGCGGCGCACGATCCCGGTGACCGTGTAGCCCTTCTGCAGCAGCAGCTGTGCCAGATACGCGCCGTCCTGGCCCGTAACCCCCGTGATCAGCGCGCGCTTGCCCGTCATGAAACCGTCCCGTCCCGTTCCTGCCCGGCTGCTACGACCGCGGTGGCATAGGGGTCAAGCTTGAGCTATACGAGAGCCTGTCCATCCGCAGTGCGATGCTCTCTCACGGCACTGGGCGATCTTCAGAGTCGGCAATGGAGGTAAGCGCGGTAAAAGCAGCACCTCTACGGCGGTTGTATGATCACGATCGCTAGCTCAGCAGAAGCCACTGATCGACCGTCATGGGAGGCCCTTCCGGATCACGACCGGCGCGGGCCAACTCGACCATCTGTTGGCAAAACTCGGCGAAGTATGGGCGCGGCTTTTGGTTGACGTCCTGCCATCACTTTCGTCCGGCGTGAGTGCGGGTTTTCCGGTTTCGTGAGACCCTGACGGGAGAAGCGGAGCCGTAAAGAAGAGCAGGTTCACTGAAGAGCAGATCGCCTTCGCGCTGAAGCAGGCCGAGACCGAGACACCGGTCGCGGAGGTGCTGCGCCGGATGGGCGTCTCCGAGCAGACATTCTACCGCTGGAAGAAGCTCTACGGTGGCTTGGGGACGGGCGAGTTGCGGCGGCTGAAGCAGCTCGAGGACGAGAACCGCAAGCTCAAGCAGCTCGTCGCCGATCTAAGCCTCGACAAGCACATCCTGCGAGGCACGTGCTCGCAAAAAAGCTCTGACGCCTGCTCGGCGACGCGAGCTCGTGCACCAGGTTCAGGAGGCGCACGGGGTGAGTGAGCGGCGCAGCTGCGTCGCGCTCGGCGTCGGCCGGTCGGGCATCTGCTACCGCTCGACCAAGCCCGATCAGGCACCGCTGCGGATGCGCATCTGCGATCTGGCCAAGAGCCGGGTGCGCTACGGGTACTTCCGGATCTACATCCTGCTGCGCCGGGAAGGTTGGCGGGTGAATCACAAGAGGGTTCACCGTCTCTACCGGGACGAGGGGCTGAGCCTGCGGCTCAAGCGACCCCGCCGGCACGTCAGCGCGGCACACCGTGAGCGTCAGCCTGCTGCGCTCCGGCCGAACGAACGCTGGTCGATGGACTTCGTCTCCGACGCGCTGTTCGACGGCCGTCGGCTGCGGGCTCTGACGGTCGTCGACGCGTTCACGCGCGAGGCTCTGGCGATCGAGGTCGACCAGGGCATCAAAGGCGAGCAGGTCGCAGCTGTCGTCGACCGCTTGGCGCTGCTGCGCGGAGTACCGTGCGCGATTCAGGTCGATAACGGGCCTGAGTTCGTCTCGAAAGCCCTCGACCGCTGAGCCTACGAGAACGGTGTCACGTTGGACTTCTTACGGCCTGGCAAGCCGACCGACACGGATGTTGTAGAAAAGCCCTATCCGGCAGGTGCAGGCATATTTTTCCTCAACCGGGACTTGGTTGGAGCCTTGGTCCGCCATCGCGCGGTGAAGTCGGCGTACGCTTCTTCGGCCTTTTCAACGCGCCCGCTCGGCAGCTCGCCGCTCCGGGATATTGTAATCATAGGCGGCACCGCGCCTGGCGTTTTGCGTCGGCAAACCTGCCTTGAGCTCGATGCTGTGGAACTTGCGCGCGAGCAGCGCCGGTCGCATCCAGATTTAGTCTTCGCCTTTGGTCAGCATATGTCAGATGATCATGGCAAGCTTCCGTGCCGTGGCCACCGCCGCAATCGGCTTGCCTCGCTTGGCGGCCACGCGCTGGAAGAAGGCACGCAAGGGGCCCGGCGAGCGCGCCGCCGCCCATGCCGCTTCAACGAGCATACCCCGCGCATGACCTCGACCCTGCTTGGTGATCCGCCCATGGTAGGCGGGTCCCTCGCCGGACTGGCGGATGCTGGGGTTGAGGCCGAGATAGCCGACCAGCTTCGTAGGATCGCCGAAGCGCCGAATGTCGCCGATGGCAGCCGCCACGCCCGATGCGACGGCCATGTCGACGCCGGGCAGTGTCATCAGCCGCCGGATGACCGGATCAGACATGGTGGCCTGGGCGATGTCGGCTTCCACGTCCCTGAGCGATCCTTCGATGAGATCGATCTGCGCGAGGTGGCGATTGATGGCGGCGCGCTCATCAGCAGGCAGATGCTGGGCGACGATCCACTTGCGCCCGCTGATCCCGGTCAGGTTCCCGTGTGGGCACGGCGGGACGAGGTGCGCGTGCAGGATCGATTGGATGAGGTTCTTCAGCCGCACCCTCTGGCGGATCAGCTGGGTGCGCCGTGCGACCTGCCGTCAAAGGGCAAGGGTCGCCTCGTCTGGAACCCACACCTCCGGCAGGAAGCCGGTCGCGTAGAGCTTGGCCAGTACCGCCGCATCGATCGCGTCGGTCTTGATCTTGGCATGCGCAATCAGCCTCACCGGCTTGGGATTGGCGATGACCACGCGGTCCACGTGAGGCGCGCAAGCACCTCGACGACAGCTGCCGCGTTCCCAGTTGCCTCGACCACGACATGATCGTCGTGCGTGAGTTCCTTCCTGGCAAACGCCTCAAGGCGCTCGCGCAGCATGGGGATGCGGCCGAGCTTCACCAATTGCCCATCGAGGAGCGCCACAGCCTCGGCCGCTACCCAGTGGATGTCCATGCCGATGATCCGCATAGCCTCCTCCTTGGTCCAACAAGGTTGAGGGAGCTGGCGGGCAACACGTCAATTACGGATCCGCGCTCGCAGCGCATCCGGGCTAGTCGCAGGGGCGGCCAGATAACGACCTCGAGCTTGCAGCTCATGTCAGTGCGACGGCCTGCCCGCACTCTCCGTGCTCCCGGTGCCCCATGGCCCGGATCCGCCGAAGCTAGCCGCTTCAACCGATCTCAGGAACGGTGCACCGCCACGCATCATGCCGGATAACGCACTGGTCGAGTCGTTCAACGGCCGGCTGCGCGACGAGTGCCTGAACGCGAACTGGTTCTTGTCGTTGGCCGACGCGAGGAGCAAGATTGACGCGTGGCGGCACTACAACGAGAGCCGTCCTCACACCGCCCTGGGATAGCGAACACCCCAGGAATTCGCCTTGGCGGCAGCGCAACAGGCTCGTAGGGGTCAGCGGACGCGCGAGCAATCAAATCGATCGCGTGCGTTCGTTGGAGACGCCGCAACCGCGATTTCGCCCAAGGTGCGATCGATAGTTTGGTGCGATGCGTGGTGCCAATTGGAAGAAAGCTACGGCACGGGCCCAAGAGCCGTCATGCTCCTCAATCAGGCTCGGAACCGCTCAACCGCGATCCGATGCAACGACGGGATTATCCGGCCTTGGCCAGATCACGCCATCATCAGGCACAGCGCGCAGCACGGTACAGCCCATGCCGATCATCGCCTGCTCGCCGACCTTGAGCCCCTGCAACACCTTCGCGAGTGGGCCGACCAAACCGTCCGCCCCGATCGTGCAACGCCCACCGATGAAGGCCGCGGGTGAGATCGTTGTATTGTCGCCGATCTCAGCGTCGTGGCCGATAATCGCGCCGGTATTGATCACGCAGAACCGTCCCAGCCGCGCATCGACGTTGACGATCACCCCGTGCGCCACGAAGGCGCCCGCGCCTAAAGCCACACCCTGGCTCACGATCGCATGCGGCGACACCAGGGGCGGGCAGGGCAGGGCGTGTTGGTCGAGCCACGCGATGATCTCGGACCGGGCCTGGATCGCCGCCCGACTCACCCCGCCCACTGCCAGCGCGACGCCGGCGTACTCCGCACGGTTGGCCAGCAGTTCGTCGAGGTAGCCCCTGTAGGTGCCGACCTGCACGCTCGGCTGGCTCGAATAGGTCGCCTCGACCGTGTAACCGATCAGCTGCGCAACCTCGGCGATCTCCTTGGAGAAGCCACCGCCGCCGATCAGCGCCAAGCGTTTGGCTCCAGCCGTCATGTGAGTCCACCCTTCATAGAGACGCTCCGCCGTCAACCCGCAGGATTTCGCCGGTTACGTGCCGCGCCTCGAGGGACATGAGGAAGGCGATCGCATCGACAACCGACGCGACCCTCGCCGCGCCCGTCGGACTGCGCTTCTCCAGCGCCTCCTTGAACCCCTCGCCGTAGAGGCGCGCATGCGCCTGGGTCATCTCGGTGTCGAGCCAGCCCGGCGCGACCCCAACCGCGCGTCGGGGGGCGAGCTCCCGGGCGAGGCCGCGGATCAGCGCGTCGAGCCCTGCCTTCGAGGCCGCGTAGGGGACGATGGCCGGCTCCGGTCGCTGGGCGGCCACCGAGGAGACGGCGCAGAATACCGCGTCGCGGGTCGAGATCCGGGCATTGCCGAACGCGGCGGCGAACAGGGTCGGAGCCACGAGGTTCGTGGTGTAGAGGCGCTGGACCTCCTCCACGCTCAGGCTGCGCATCGGCTTGATGACTTGGAGGCCGGCGCAATAGACCAAGCCGGTCAGCGGCCCGCGTTCGGCGACCGCGGCCTGCAGGGTCCCGGTGATGGCGCCGAGGTCGGTCACGTCCGCGGCTATGGTGGCGATCCCGGCCTTGGCCAGTTCGGCCAGGCGGTCCGCCCGGCGGGCGAGGGCGGTCACAGCCCCTTGCGCGGCGAAGCGCTCGGCGACGGCCCGGCCGATGCCGCTGCTGGCGCCGACAACGAGGATGTGTCCCGCGGACTCCGCCATCGCCCGGCCTCAGGCCTGCAGCTTCGCGCTGGCGATGCCGAGGAGATCGTCGGTGGTCGCGGCTTCCGCGATCCGCGACGGCTCCACCTCGAGGCCCAGGGTGTCGAACAGGGCCATGATGTTGAGGATGCCGAGGGAGTCGAAGGTCTCGATCTCACCGAGCTTCTGGCCGCGCGCGAGCGGCCCCGGCTGATCCAGGATCGCGCCGAGCTCGTCCAGGAACCCAGCCTCGGTCATCACGTCGTCTCCTCGAATTTCAGGACCGGTGGAGCATAGATCCGATCGGTGATGAGCGTGCACGCGCCCCAGCTCAGACCGACGCCGAACCCGGCCAGCACCGCGCGCAGAGGCCGGTGCGCGAAGTCCTCCGCCAGGAAGCCAGAGATCGTACCGGGGATCGAGGCCGAGTTCTGGTTCCCGTAGACGGATTGCGTGCCCGAGGGAAGCTTGCCGTCGTCGAGCCCTAAGCGCCGCTGCAGATTCTTGAGAATGTACTTGTTCGGCTGATGCAGGACGTAGAAGTCCGGCTCCTCCGGCCCCATCCCGGCGGCCGCGAGGATATCGGTGACCAGCGACGGCACGCGCTTGAGCGAGAAATTGAACACCTGCGCGCCGTCCATATGCATGGAGGCCGGCTTGTCCGCATCCTCGGGATCCGCGCGCAACCCGCTATGCGGGATGAACAGGGCCTTCTCGCCGGAGCCGTCGCTGTGGAGCAGGAAGACGCTCTCGGTCTCGCGTCGCTCGACCAGAACGGCGGCGCCGGCATCGCCCATGATCGGGGTGATGGAGCGGTCGTTCGTGGCAACCATGCGGCTCGCGACATCGCCGCAGCAGAGGAGCACGCGGCTCAGCCCAGCCTCGACCAGGCTGTAGGCGACCGAGAGCCCGTACACGAAACCGCTGCAGCCCAGCCGCATGTCGAAGCAGAGCGTGTCGGTGCGCATGCCTAAGCGATGCTGCATCCCGATCGCCGTCGAGGGCGAGCTGTAATCGGGCGTCTGGGTGACCAGGATCAGCCCGTCGAGATCCGCCGGCTGCAGGTCGAGACCGCGCAGGAGTTCCCGGGCCGAGTTGAGGCAGAGGTCGGCGGTGGTGGTGTCGTCGCGTGCGACCACGTGGCGGGTGGTGAACCCCATCGCACGCTTGAGCCGCTCGGCCTCCTCGGGGGACATCCCCAGATCGGCCGCCTCGGCGTCGAAGGCGAGCGCCCGGCCGCCGACCGTGGTGACGAGGCCGGCGATCCCGGCATGCCGGAAGCGCAGCTCAGCCACGGGCGACGGCCTGCGCGACGTAGTCGAACCAGTCCTGGAGCCGGTGCAGCGGCGAGCGGGTGCTGTCGAGGATGCTCTCGTCGGCCAGCGGAACGTAGCGCCCAACCGCCTTCTCGACCTCGGACTCGGTCTCCAGCAGCAACTCGACCACCGCGAAGGAATCGATCCGCTCGTACAGGTCGTCCTCGGGGCCGAGGCCGCTCAGCTCCGGCCGGCCCCAGGTCTCGATGAGACGGTCCAGCGTGGTGCGGGCGGCGGCCGCGGCCGCAGCCTCACTCGGCGACGATGTGGATGTAGGCAGTGTCATCCGGTCCTCGGGTCAATCGATAGTCCTTGCCCTCGGGGCCAGAGCCGATGAGCGCGAACCCGTTCTCGTCCAGGAAGGTCTCGACCATCCGGTTCTTGGCGCTGGGGCGATAGCTTGCCCGCAAAGCCGGGTCGGCCTCTTCCTGGCAGACGTAGCGCAGGACTTGGCTCTCAATGCGGCGCCCGAGCGCCCGGCAGCTCATCAGGAACGTCTCGAGTGCGCCGCCCCGGACGATGGCGACGCCGACGATGCCCATATCGCCGAAGCGGTCGACCACCCGGGCCGCGTAGACGCTGCCTTCGCGCATCGCGGTGGCGACCTCGTCCTCGGTGTAGCGCCGCGTGGTAAGGTTGAACTGGTTGGTCTTGTTGACGAGCTGCGCGATGCGCCGGAGCGCGCCGGGGTTGTTGCACGTGATGTGCAACCGGATGTCCAAGGAGGCGAGGTACTCGTCCATGGAGGCGGCCGAGCGTTGCAGCTCCTGCCGCTGCGCCTCCCCGCGGTACTGCTCGGTCTTCGAGAGGTCTTCCGCCGTGACGTTCCGGGCCCGCAGGGACGCGATCCCATCGAGCAGGGTCAGCGCCTGCTCGGGGCGGGTCCGGTCGAAGAGATGGCACTCGACGCCGGGCAGCCGCGCGCGGACCTCCTCGATCTCGAACGGATTGTCGTCGATGAAGACGAAGCTATCCAGGCCGAGATTGAGCGTTTCGGCGAGTTCACGGATGTTGTCGCTCTTCTCCGACCAGTTGCTGCGATAGGCCACGAAATCGTCGAGGCGCAGGGGCATCGCGCGCTGCTCGAAGACCGAGCGAAAATCCGCATCGTTGTTCTTCGTGACAGCGCAGAGCAGGATGCCGAGTCTCTTCAGGCGCAGCAGCTGCCGCTGAAGCTGGGTGTGGACGATCCCCGGATAGTCGCTGTCGACCTCGAGGTTCTCGACGCCGTCCTCGCCGACGACGCCGCCCCAGAGGGTGTTGTCGGCATCGACCACCACCACCTTGCGGCGTGCCCGCAGCCGGGCCGCGATCGCGTCGGCGTAGCGCTCGACCAGCGCGTCTACGGCGGCGGGGGCATAGGGCATCTGATAGAGGTAGCGGTTGCGCTCGCGCAGCGCGTTGGCGAAGCCGAGATTGGCCAGGGCTCCCGCCGCATCGATGACGCTGACGCGCTCATTGGCGCGGGCGAGATCGAACAAAACCGCGTTCACGCGCGCCAAAGCGTCCAGCTGCCCGTGAAGGTCGCTCTCGACCGACGAGACCGGCACGAACGGCACGGTGTTGAGGATGACCGTCCCGGGCGCGTGGGCGAGGCGAGCGAAGACCAGCTCGGCCAGCGCCCGGGCGCGCGCGAGAGCTGTCTCGTCCGGAGCGACATCGAAGAACCAGCGATGGTCGAGATGGACGATGAGGGTGTCGACGGATGCAGGGCCAGCGAGAACCTGCTCGATCTGCCCGATGGGGAAATGCTCGCATGCGACCTGGGCGAGATCTGCAAGGCGCCCCGACACTTTCCCGAACGGGTTGGTGACGACGTTTCCGACGAAGCCGAGCGACAGTGCGCGAGCCGTGGTCATCCCTAATACCGGTCCCTGCGACATCCCAACGGATGCCTGCCCTCCGGCGATCGACCGGCCCCATCCTGACTATGCGAGCGCCGCCCTCTTGCGAGATCCGATATCATAAAGCAAGGGGGCCGGCCGTGTCGGGATCCGGCCCCGCATCGCCCGGGCGCGCGGACTCGAGAGCGTCAGTCGATGAGGAACGTCGCGATGGACGGAGCCGGCTCAAGCAGCGCTTCCCTGGCATCACGGATGTGGTCGCAGGAGCACCAGATCACGTTCGCCCAGGCCACCGGCGACGTGAATCCGATGCACATGGATGCCCAGGCGGCACGGCGGACGCTCGCCGGGGGGCAGGCGGTCCACGGGGTTCACGCGGCGTTGTGGGCGCTCGATGCGTGCGCCGATGCCTACCCGCTCGCGCGGCTCAGCACCTTGCAGATGCGGTTCGAGCGCTTCGTGCTGGTTGGGGACCGCAGCGAACTCGTGGTGCACGAGGCGGATGCGAGACGGTTGCGTCTCTCGCTGTCGGTGGACGGCGTCCGCGTGGCGACGATCCAGGCGGCATTCGGGGAAGAGCGACCGCACGCCCAGCCCGTGGACGCGGCAGCCGCGGCGATCCCGGTCGAGCCGATCACCGTCGAGCCCGAGACCATCACCGGGGCGTCGGGGGCCTTCCGGCTCCCTGAGCCGGAGGCGATCGCCGCATTGGTGCCGCGGCTCGCGCGCGCCATCGGTTCCGCCCGGGTGGCGACCCTCGGCGGCCTCTCCACCCTGGTTGGCATGGTGGTGCCAGGCCTGCACTCGATCCTGTCGAAGATCGACGTGACGCTGACGGACACGGCCGAGGGATCGAACCTCGCCTATGCGGTGAAGCGGTTTCAACCGATGGTCCAGTCGGTGACGACCCAAGCCAGCGGGCCGGGCCTCGACGCCCGGGTTGAGAGCTTCGTGCGCCCGCGCCCGGTCGAGCAGGAGCGTTGGGCGGACCTCGCGGCCCTGGTCCGCCCGGATGAATTCTCCGACGTATCCGCCCTTATCGTCGGCGGATCCCGCGGCCTCGGTGCGGCGACGGCCAAGCTGCTGGCAGCCGGCGGCGGCACTGTCTGCATCACCTACGCGTCCGGAGCCAACGCGGCGGAGACGATCGCCCAGGAGATCCGGGACGGCGGCGGGCGATGCCAGGTCCTGCACTACGACGCCGCCCAGCCGGTCGCGCCGCAGCTGCAATCCCTCTCGATGAAGCCGTCCCAGCTGTATCACTTCGCGACCCCGCGCATCTTCCGGCAGAAGCGGGCGCCCTTCGAGCCGTCCTGCTTCGAAGAGATGATGCGGATCTACAATTACGCGTTCTACGATCTCAGCCTGTTCTGCCTCGAACGGCGCGACGGCCTGGCGGCCTTCTATCCCTCGACCACCGCGATCGACGAGGCGCCGCGCGACACCCTGGAATACGTGATGGCCAAGACGGCCGGCGAGACCCTGGCGGCGACCATGGCCCGGACGATTCCCAATCTGCGGATTGTGATCGAGCGGCTGCCGCGGGTGAAAACGGATCAGACCGCCACGATCTTTCCCGTGCCGGCCGCCCCGCCCGGCGCCTTGATGCTGCCGATCATCCGGCGCCTGTCGGCTCCAGCCTGAGACCGCCTGGAAACGCAGATCCGACGGTCTTCAGCACAATCCGACGACCGACCGGGGCGATTCGAACCCGGCCCTCATTAGCGCGATGACGCGCCCCCAGCGGCGGAGCCGGAGAACGCATCGCTACCGCCCTGGACACCGGCGGTGCCGAGCGGATTACCGCGCGTGTCGGTGCTCAGGTTCAGGTCCTTCTGGACCAGACCGGGGGGCGCAGGGTCGAAAGACTCGACCGGGCCGAAGGCTTGCTGCCCGCCGAAGAGCGGCTTGACGACGGTCTCGGGGCGGACGGAATCCGTGCACAGCCCCGTACAGATCGGCTCGACCATATCGGTCTGCTGGCAGATCGGCCGCATCACACCCCTGACGCAGGCGCACCGGCAGGCCGCCCAGGCCTGCGTCGGCAGGAGCAGCAGGGAGCAGAGCAAGAGGATCGACCGCATGGCGCACTGCCCTTGATGACGCCGCCCCGATGGGAACGGCGGGATGATGGTAGCAGGCCGACGCCGCGGTCGCGAGCCGTGGCGGCGATGGCGCCCCCGCACGGAGGCCGATGGCGGTGGTCCGACGTCGACCGTCACGCGAAACCGTTCTCGCGCCGACGCCCTCGGCCCGCCGCCCGCTCAGTGAGCCGGGGCGGCCTCGTGATCCGTATCCTCGCCTTCGGGCGCTTCGTCGTCCCGGTCGGCCTCGTCCTGAGCGTCGTCGGGATCGTCCTGTGATCCCTCGGCGGCCGTGAAGAAATCGCCCTTCCGGAGCGCTTCGCCGCCCGTCACCATCATGCTGAGGTAGGTATTGAGGGTGTTCGGGGCGACATCGGACAGCCGTTCGGCGATCTCGGCATGCGACAGACCCTGCGGACCTGCGCTGCCCAGCAACGCCTTCAACCGTCCCTTGGCCGAGTTTGCCCGGGGACCGCGGGCCCCGCGGCGACCGCTGCGCCCCGACGAGGTGCGGTCCTCACCGGACGCCCCCGACAGGTCCGAGGTGTGAAGGATTGCGGGATCCTTCAGCGGGACTCCTTCGACGATCGCCGTCAACGCAGCCTCCGCCGCCCGCAGCTTCGCGAGCTCCGCCGCGATCCGGTCATAGTCGCCCTGAAGCGCGGCCTTCCGCGCCCGCACGTCCACCAAGGCCTTCGTCAGGGTATTGTCTTCAGCCATCGGCTGGCCTCACCGCATATACGCGTCCGCTGGCGGCCATAGGTCATAGGACCTTCCGAGCGTCAACAGCGGGCGGAGTTGTGAGAAACCGGTCGTCTGTCCTAGAGACATCGGAAACGTTTCCCCTGGACCTGGCCGGCGCCAGCGGAACTCCCGAATGTCAATGATACGCGATCCCGCCCGGCCGAGACCGTCCAACCTACGCCGAATTCGCTCTTGTGACTTCGGGGCGCATCGCGCGAATCGCCGATACGGTCCGAGTCGTAAATGGGCAGACATGACGCCGACCTCGCAGAGCCATCCATGCCACTGAATATCGTCGATAAGGGAGATAACAATGTCATCGACATCGACTCCCGCGATCAACATGCTCAGGCCGGTAAGATATATATCAACGGCGATAACAATTATATCCGGATCGGACGCGGCTGCGTCTCCGACAAGGACATGCATATCGTCATCGAGTCGAACTGCAAATTCGATATCGGTGAGGATGTCCGGCTCGGCATGGCCAACATCTATATCGGCCCGGGCTCGATGCTTCGCATCGGCGACCGAACCGGCTTCACCGGGCTGGTCCATCTCAACCCGGTCGAGGCAAAGGTGATCGAGATCGGGAGCGATTGCTCGATCGCGTCCGGTGTCTGGATGACGACGAGCGATTTCCACTCGATCATCAGCCGGACCGGGGGCGAGCGGCTGAACCCGGCAAAACCCGTCCGCGTCGGCAATCATGTCTGGATCGCCAACCAGGCGACGCTCCTCAAGGGCTCGACCATCGGCGATAACGCGATCATTGGGGCGCACGCGGTCGTCACCGGACTCGTGCCAGCTAATTGCGTGGCCGCCGGCAATCCCGCGCGCATCGTGCGCGAGGACGTCACCTGGCGGTCGGACCTGATCTGATCGTCGGACCGCAGGGCAGGGCGGCGAGCCCGAAACCTCATATTTACCGCGGACGCGTGTTCCGATAGGCGAGGTCCACCGGCGAGCCGCTCGCTGAGCCCGATGATCCGCCTCGACACAGCCCCCGCGAAATCATGCTCATCCGAGCTACAGGCCTCGACTCAGCCGCCGGTGGGATCCGCATCCCGGATCAAGCGCTCCGTGCGGCGGCGTGAGAGCGGTGCATTGAAGACCCTCTACGGCCTGTATCACAGCTGGGCTGGTTCCGCCGGAGCGCGTTCGAGCCGCAATCCGCTGGTCCGGCTCGCAGCCAGCGGCGGCCTTCCGCCGGCCAACGATATCGCGTCGGGGGCGGAGCAGATCGCGGCTTTGGAGCCGTATGTCGATGCGGGCTTCTACGCGAGTTGGTACGGCATCACAGTCGATCCGGTGCGGGACTACCTCGCGGCCGGCTGGCGCGAGGGCCGGGACCCGCGACCGGATTTCTCAACCGCCGACTACCTCGCCGCACGCCCGTATCTGGCCAGGGCCGGCATCAACCCGTTCCTGCACTGGGTGACGGCGCAGCGCGCCCAGGGCGGCGACCTGCCCAAGCCCGACATCAGGCAGGCCGAGCGCCTGGCCCGCCGCCTCGTGGACGGCGCGTTCTACCTGGCCAACAACCCCGACCTGCAGGCGGCCGGCGTCGACCCGGTCGACCACTACATGGCCTCCGGCTGGCGCGAGGGCCGCGAGCCGTCGCCTCGCTTCGACACCCTGGCCTATTGTCTGACCCGGGGGATCTCGTACGCGACCCAGAACCCGCTGGTGCACTACGTCCTGCACGGCGGCCCGGCCCGGCCCGATCCCGAGGACGCCCTCACCCTCCAGTCCGAGACGCTGGCCCCCTATTTCGACGCCGCCTATTACCGGCAGGGTTTGGACGGGTCGGAGGCGGCCTCCGACGCGGAGCTGCTGCAAGGCTACGTGGCCGGTGGCTGGCGGGCGATGCGCAGCCCGCGCCAGGATTTCGACCCGGCCGGCTTCGTGCAGGCGCGGGCCGGCAGCCGGGCGGTGATCGGCGACCCGTTCTTCCGGTACGTCGCCGAGACGCTGCTTTCCGGCGGCACACCCTTCTTGGGCGAGGACCAGCCAAAGTTTCCCGCCGTGGACGAAGTCTGGTACCGGGCAACCTACCCGGACGTGCAGGGATTAGCGCCCTACGTGCACTTCTCGAGGACCGGTTGGCGGGAGCTGCGCGATCCGGGCCGGGGCCGCTCGACCCTCAATGCGCTGCTAGGCGTCTGCGGCCTGTCTCCAGCGCGTCCGCCCGTTGAAGACCTGGGCTGGCTCGACGCGATCGGTCGGGAGGCCCTGGACCGGGCGGCGTCCCTGGACCTGCAGATCGGACTGATCGCGCCCCATTTCGACCGCGTGTTCTACCGGCAGCGCTACGGCCTCGCCGAGGATGTCGACGCGGTCCGCGACTATTGCGACACCGGTTGGCGCCGGGGCCGAAACCCACGCGCCAACTTCAACGGCTGGGCCTACCGCGCCCATCATCCGTACATTGAGCCGACGGGGATCGCCCCCTTCGTCCACTATCTCGCTACCGCGCTGCTGCGCGGCACCGATCTCTCGAGCGACGCCTTCGATCCTGGCTACGATACGCCGCCCGCGGCGGAGGATGCGGACCTGCTAGAGCAGGCCTGGCTGATCGAACCCTATTTCGACGCGGCCTGGTATCTAAAGCGCTATCCCGACACGCGCGGCTTCGAAAACGGCCCGGCTATCCACTTCCTGTCCCACGGCCAAGAGGAAGATCGCGATCCGAGCAAGGCCTTCTCGACCCGGTTCTACCGTAGGGCCTACGGCCACCTGTTCGCGCCGGGTGAATCGCCGTTCCTGCACTACGTGCGGACCGGTCGCGCCGCCGGGCTGATGGGTTGCCCCGAGGATCTCGGCAGCTGGCCAGCCATGGAGGCCCCCGAGCCCCGGGACTGGGACGGCCTGCCCCGCGCCCTCACCCTCGCCCAGGCCCGGGTCGTCGTGATCATGCCCGTCTACAAGGGCCGCGGCGAGACCCTGCGCGCCATCCATGCCTGCCTGTCCGCCCCGCAGAAAACCCCGTTCACCCTGCTTGCCGTCAACGACCGATCCCCCGACCCAGACCTCACCGTGGACCTGAAAGACCTCGCCGGCCGCGGCCTGTTCCACCTCGTCGAAAACCCGGACAACCTCGGCTTCGTCCGCTCGGTCAATCGCGGCCTGTCCCTGCGCCAGGGCCGCGCCGTGGTCCTGCTCAACTCCGACGCCCAGGTGTTCGGCGACTGGCTCGACCGGCTGGTCGCCCACGCCGAAACACCCCCTGCGGAGATCGAGGGGCGCCCGCCGGTGGGCAGCGTCACGCCGCTGTCGAACAACGCTACGATCTGCAGCTACCCACGCTTCAACGCCAACAACACCATGGCGCTGGAGATCCCCCGGCCCGAGCTCGACCAGGCCGCCAAGCTGCTCAACCGCGGCCGCTCCGTCGAGGTGCCCACCGGGGTCGGGTTCTGCATGTACATGACCGCCGCGGCACTGGACGCGGTCGGCCCCCTCGACGACGTCGCCTTCGGCAAGGGCTACGGCGAGGAGAACGACTGGTGCATGCGCGCCCGCAAGGCCGGGTTCTCCAACCTGCTCGCCGAGGACGTGTACGTCTACCATGCCGGCCAGATCTCGTTCGGGCTCGACCCGGGCGGCGAGTACGACCAGGGCCAGGCGGCGCTGCTGGCCAAGCACCCGGACTACCCGGCCGCGGTCGGCCAGTTCGTCCAGGCCGATCCCGGCCGGCGCGGCCGGGCGCGGCTCGACCTGTACCGGCTGGCGCGGCACTTCCGCGGCCGGGCGGTGCTGTTCGTGACCCACAGCTGGGGCGGGGGCATCCAGCGGCACATCGACGACATGATCGCCCGGCTGAAGGCCGAAGGCACCGCCGTGGTGCTGCTCTCGGTCGACCGGGCCCGGAACAGCCAGGTCAACGTCTCGTATCGCAGCCGGGAGTTCGTGTACCTGCCGAGCCTGGACAGCCTGTACCTGCCCCGCGATGCCGAGGCGGTGGCGGCGTTCGTGGCGCAGCTGGCGCCGCTGCTGATCCACGTGCACTCGCTGGCGGGGCTGCGCTGGAACGCGGCCCGCGCCTTGATGGATCTCGTGTCCGGCTCGGGGCGGCCGTATGCCTGGACGCTGCACGACTTCTCACCGGTGTGCCACCGCAACCACCTGGTGATGCCGGACGGGCGCTATTGCGGGCTGGCGCCGGTGTCTCTGTGCCGGGACTGCCTGGCCTCGGACGCGGACGGCTACGAGGAGCCGGATCCGGCGGAGCGGCGGGCGGCGTTCGGGCGGTTCCTGGCCGGGGCGGCGCGGGTGTTCGCGCCGTCGGCCGACACGGCGGGGCGGATCGGGGGCGTGTACCCGGATCTGGCGATCACGGTGCGGCCGCATGTCGAGGCGGACCGCCGGGTGCGCTCGACCGCGCTGCGGCGGCCGGGGCGCGTGCGCCGCGTCGCGGTGCTGGGTGCGATCAGCCTCCCCGAAGGCGGTCTGTTGCTTCAAGCTCTAGCTGCCGACGCCCGCAAGCGAGGCCTACCCTTGCGGTTTGCGATCGTAGGCTACTCCGACCCAGCACTGAGGAGCGGCTTGGAACAGGCCGGGGTCACCGAGACGGGCCGCTACTCGACCGACGACCCGACGCTTGATCGGGTCGCACGGGCGGCCCTGCAGATCGCCGAGACCGGTGACCACTGGGAGGACGCGGAGATCCTCGACCTCCTGCCCAAGATTTCTGCGGACCTAATCCTGCTTCCGGCGATCTGGCCGGAGGCCTATTCGTATGCCCTGACCCTGGGGCTACGGACTGGCCTGCCGGTGGTGGCTTTCAACTTTGGCGCACAGGGCGACCGGTTGCGCGCCCATCCGAACGGCCAGGTCCTGCCTTACGCCCTGGCGAACAACCCCGCCGCTCTCAACGACCGGCTGATGGCGATCGACATCTCGTCCGGCGGCGAGCTCTCGATGCCGATCCAGGCGGCCGAGTACGAAAACCTGATGCGCGACTATTACACCCTGACGACATAGGCACAGCCGCTTCCGTGCATCCGGCCAACGCACTTTAGCCCAGTTTTTCGCCGAAGCAGGCGAAGAAACGCAGAGGCCACACCGATGTCCGCTCTCCCGACGGCTCAGACGCAGACGCAGAAGAGCCCGGCCGAGTCCTACTTGCATGTCCTGCACGCGCTGATTCTGCGCGACATGCGCACGCGCTTCGGCGCCTCGATCTGGGGCTACGGAGTGGTGGTGCTCTGGCCCTGCGTACACGTCTTCATGCTGATCGCGATCTATACCTTCCAGAAGCTCGCGGCGCCGCTCGGCGACAACAGGGCGCTGTTCTTCGCGACGGGCGCGGTCCCGGTGCTGGTGTTTCAGTACATTTCCCGCGAGGTTATGAAATCTGTGATCATGAACCGACCGTTGACCTACTACCCACAGGTTAAACTGTTCGATCTGATCTTTTCCCGTATCCTCGTTGAGATCGTGACGGGGTTCCTCGCCATGTTGGTCGTCAGTTCCGTACTGATCGTGATCGGGACCGACCCGATCCCAGCCGACCCGCTTACTGCCGTCTGCGGCTACGTGGCCGCGATCATCCTCGGTGTCGGGATCGGTACGATCAACGTGGCGATCATCGGCTTCTTTCCGGGATGGCTGATCGGCTACGCGCTGTTCAGTATTATCTTATATGTCTCCAGCGGCGTTATGTTTCTGCCGAGCTATATGCCTGAGAAAGTCTATTATTGGATGAAATTCAATCCGGCCATGCAGTTGGCCGAATGGGTACGGTCAGCTTACTATCCCTATGCAGGCATTCAAGTCGATCATATGTACGTTATCATGTTTGGCTTGACATCTGCAGCCATTGGATTGTTTTTGGTTAAGCACGTCGTTAGTAAAATACAGGGCTGAACCACTTAATGAAGGTGAAACCGACCCGAAAGGGATCTATCGGGCAAAACGCATAGCGTTTGAGATCGACTTCCCCTGTTTCTTTGCCTGGCGCAGGGAGCACGTCGCCTTCGGTGTCGACCATTGTGGCGGCAAGCGATTCACGGCATGAAGGTTATGGGTGCATCCCGGCGCCTGAACGCATGGAAATGCCGTGAGCAGTCTAAAATTCGGAACGAGTGGCTTGCGGGGTCTCGTGACGGATCTACTAGGCTGGCCCAGTTACGCATACGCCAGCGCGTTCTTCCAATCCGCCTCAGCAGATGGTGGCCTCCACCAAGTCGTGATCGGACGGGACCTGCGCGGCAGCAGTCCGGGCATCGCCGCGACGGTGGTGAGCGCTGCGGCGGCTTCCGGCTTCGAGGCGATCGACTGCGGGGCTCTCCCGACCCCAGCCCTCGCTCTCGAAGCGATGCGGCGTGGAGCCTACGCCGTCATGGTCACGGGCAGCCACATCCCCGAGGACCGCAACGGCCTGAAATTCTATCGGCCCGACGGTGAGATCACCAAGGCCGACGAAGTTGCCATCCTGGCAGCTCTGGGAGATGTCTCAGCTGTTGGCGAATTGCCGACATCGGCTCCGACACCATCAGAACCCGGTGCCACCGAGCGCTACCATCAACGCTACAGCGAAGCTTTCTCCCCCGAGGTCCTGAAGGGCGTACGCATCGCGGTCTATCAGCAGAGTTCGGTCGCTCGCGACCTACTGACCGATCTGCTCGCGAGCTTTGGGGCGAGCGTTACGCCGATCGGCCGGTCGGACAGATTCGTGCCGATCGATACCGAGGCGCATCGACCAGAGGACATTGCCTTCATCATGGAGGTCATGGCGTCCGGCGACTTCGACGTGCTCGTGACGACGGATGGCGACGCGGACCGGCCCCTGGTGGCCGATGGCGCTGGGCGGATCGTGCGCGGGGATGTGCTCGGGCTGATCACCGCGCGCTACCTCGGTGCCGATACGGTCGTGGTGCCCGTGACCGCAGGTTCGGCTCTCGAGCAGTCCGGCGGCTTTAGCCGTGTCATTCGCACCAAGGTGGGCTCACCCTTCGTCATTGCCGGCATGGAACAGGCCAAGAGCGCCGGCGCGCAGGCCGTCGTGGGGTTCGAGGCGAATGGCGGATTCCTGCTCGGATCGGACGTCACCCTCGGAGATAAGACTCTGGCCGCTCTGCCGACGCGGGACGCGATGCTACCGATCCTCGCGACACTCGCCGCGGCGCGCGCGGCGGGAACGTCCCTGGCCGATCTTATAAACTCACTCGACGCGGGGGAGATGGCGAGCGACCGGCTGCCCAACACCCCTTCGGAGCGAAGCGGCGCCTTTCTCGCACGGCTCCGCGAGGAAACCTTCCGCGGCGAATTCCTCCGGCTGATCGGTTCGCCGCAATCGGTGGATGAACAGGATGGGATCAGGATCGGGCTCGACGGCGGCCGGTCGATTCATTTCCGGGCCTCAGGCAATGCTCCTGAACTGCGGTGCTATGCCGAGGCCAAATCCGCTTACGACGCTCAAGCTCTGGTGCAATGGGGGCTGAAAGCAGCGGCGGCAGCAATGGCGGGACAGGCCGACCGACCATAAAGGCTGAGACAGTCAGCGTGATCGAGATGCTGCATCGCGATACGTTCCGGCATTACAAAGGCATCGAACCAACGCCGCGACCCGCCGCTTGTCCGACCGCCCTGCGCGCGGCACGGTCCGGTTTGGCCGCGAACTACGCTAAGCGGTCTGCAGGTTATGACGTAGGGCATAACCTTGATGGGGCATGTGAACCGCATATAACTCAGGGTCGAAACATTACGGATGGCAGCATTCACGCATTTGCCAGCGCCGTTGCTGCGCTGCGACACAAAACGCATCAGATCTGGCCTAGTCTGTCATCTCCGATAAGGAGGACGCGTACAGCATGGCCAACAAGCACTTCGTTCACGCCTCCCGGCATCCAGCGGCGACCATCAGGCTCGGCAGCTTCGACGTGCCCTGCTCGATCCTGGCATCCGACGATCGTGGCGCTCATGTGCGTGTGCTCACGGCTGGCGGCATTCCCGAGCATCTAACCTTCCTCCGCGATGGCCAAGCGCAGCGTGCGCGGGTCGCATTCCGCAAGCAGGGCCCATTGCGCTTGGACCTCTGGCTGGATCTGCAGGTCGTTCAGAATATCCAGGCCGCTTAGCGACACTTTTCTCAACAGGCTGCTTCGGGACTCGATTCGCAATGAACCCGAAGGATGTGCATGGCCCCTTTCTTATCGTTCAGCTCTCTAGCCTCATCGACCGGATCTCGGCCTGATCCTGCAACGGGCCTCAAAGGCGGCCTGCAGCCGCCCCATTAGTAGGATCCGGTCGCAGAGGTCGATGGCCGACTTGCCGATCATCACGCCTAAAGTCGGCACCGAGGTAAAGCACTGCGAGACGTGCGAGCGGCATTCGAGCTGTTCCCGTATGGCCATAGTCTTTCAGCAGCCCGGAAAGCCGTTCACGGTACGAGCGAAAGATCACCAAAACGAAAGGCCTACCCAGCGTACGCTGGGTAGGCCTTTGCGCTCTTTACGTAAGGGGCAGAGCCGTTCGAAGCTCGCCCTCAGTGCCACAACACCCGCCTCCGCTGAAAGAACACCGGCTGTGGGTTGGAAGGTGATGCGCGGTTGCTCGCACAGCGGACGCTGATCTCATAGAACCGCCCTTGACAGTATGTTCAGACTTCACGGATCACGCCGCCAACAAGGGTGTCCACACGCCCGCCGCGTCTGCGGCCATCGCACAAATCACCGCGTCGTCGATCGAACGACGTACTTCGACGATGTGTGGGACGCCCATCGCCAGTGGTATCGCCAAGGTGAGATCGAAGCCGTGGCGGCCGTCACCGATCCCCGCCGCCGCGATATCGGCCCGGTACTCGGCGGCCATTGGCATCGCCACGATTGCACCATCTACCACGATGTCTAGGCACACAGGGGCGTCTGGGTACGCCGTGTCCTGAGCCCAGCCAGCGACGCGGGTGCCGTCGCACAGGTCTAGCCACGCCCGCACGACGCCGATGCCATCGGACTCGCTCGAGAAGCCGACACGTTGGATCAAGCGCCGGCGCAACCCGGCGAGGGCCGACCCGAGCTCAGTTCGTGGGGCGTAGGGCACGGGCGATGCCGGGGCGTCGTTCGCGTCCTGACTGTCGAACTGGCGGCGTACGCCCGGGGCTGGCAGGAAGCTCTCCGCCGGGGTGTTCTCGGCCAGGAGCAGGTCGTGCCTGTCTAGCTCGACATGCCAATAGGTCAGGTCGCGAATCGTCTCGCCGCGGGTGATGCTGGTGCCGTTGACGAGGTGACCGGCAGCTACGAACAAGCCGTCGAGCCATAAGGCATGGTCGGGTGAGACGAGCAGGTCGCGGGCGGGAACGCCTTCGGTCAAAGCCCCAGCCTTGATCCGTACGGGACGGTCGTGCTGCGGGGCGGTGAAGCCCGGATAACTGCGCGACCCAATCCAGCGGATGGGGCAGGGCTTGCCGGAGGTGGTGAGCGCTAGGTCCCCCACGCGCAGATCTTCGACCAAAGCGTCCACGATCGTACGCTCACGCAGCACACGAATGCGCGTGCCGGTCACGTAGCAGGGAGCGGAATTGGTGGGCTGAGCGGCGTCCGTCGGATTGGCTGCCGCCGCCGGGCTCGTCGGCTGAGCTGGATTGGGTGGGGTCGTAGGGTTGGTTGCTGTTGCAGCGCGGACGATCGTATTGCCTTGGCCGTCGGCGGCTGCCGTGAAGCTGGTCGCGCGCGGAGCCGACAGTATGAAGTTCTCGCTCACCTGCCCGCCGCCCGTACGGGTCCCGGTCACAGTGATGGTGCTGTTGGCACTATTGTAGCTGACGCTGGGGTCGGTAAGGCCGGCTAGAGCGAGTTCGTTCCCCGAGCCGAAGTTGGTCAGGGTATTGGTGAAGGCACCTTTGCCCGTTGGCTGGGCGGCAACGTCGAGCCCAAGCCGTGCGGTGGCGGTACCCGACAGGCTGGCGAACGTGATCGCCCCTGTGCCCGCCGAGGTCGCTGCCCCGAGGTTTAGGGTCCCGGACTGGATCGTCGTGCCGCCCGAATAGGTGTTGGCCCCCGACAGCGCGAGGGTCCCGGTCCCCGCCTGCACGACCGAGCCGCTTCCAGAGATGGCCCCCGTCGTAGCGAGATTTCCGGTGTGAGCGAAGGCCAGCGTGCCGGCATTGGCGACATCGCCCGCCAGAGACCCGTTCGCACCGACCGATAACCCAGCGCCCCGGCCGACCGTGATCCCTGAGGCGTAGGTCTGAGCATCCTGAACCGTCCACGTGCCGCTTTGTACAGCCAGCACCTCGACGTTGACGACATCACCGAGGCTGCCCGTCGTGGCGCCGCTGCTGGCGCCGAGGGCGATGTCCGCACCGGTTCTATCATCGAGGCGTAGGTTAAGCGTGTCCGTCCCTGCACCGCCGTCAATGCGTCCAACGACGGAGGATCCCGTGTATAGGTTCAGCGTGTCGTTGCCGCCCTCCAGGTTGATGGCGCGGCCGGAATTGCCGGTGATCACACCGTAGTTGGAGAGCGTATCGCTGCCCTCGCCGGTCTGGATCGCCGATCCGTCCCCGCGGATGAACCGGGAAGACCCCGCGTCGGCGGCGGTGTAAGTCCGGCCGTCGAGCGTCCCGACGGTGCCGGGATCTGCCGCGCCGTCCTGACGTAAAACCGTCCCGGACGGCACCCCGCCGTTCCCTGTGATCGTCCCGAAGTTGGTGATCGTGTCGTTGTCGGCGGCCGTCCCGGTCTTGTTCTCCAATCGGATCGCGTAGCCGTTCTGCCCGGTGATCGTGCCCGCCACGTTGTTCGTGATCTGCGTAGCCGCCACGCCGCTGCGGCTGCCGGCGGGGTTCGAGTCGTTGTTGACGACGATCCCGAAGGCCGCGCCGCGGATCGTGCCGCTGTTGCTGACGCTGCCGCCACCGATCGAGATGCCTTCGCTGTTGTTGAGGCGCCCGTTGCTGTCGTAGCCGCCCGCTCCCGTCCCCTCAATGGTGCCACCGGCGCGGTTGACGATTGTGGCGCCCCCGTCGATGTCGACCCCGTCGCCGTCGCCGTCCACGGTTCGGTAGCCTGCTCGATCGTATTGCGGGGCGTAGGCGCCGCGGATCAGACCGGAATTCGTCACCTGCACCGTGGTGGCCGACGCCCCCGTCGTGTCGGCTCCGACGCCCGAACCGTTGCGCCCGATGATCTGCCCGCCGGCCTCGTTGACGACGCGGATGTTCGTCGCCCCGGTCACGCCGACGTCGACGCCGTGCTGGGCGCCGGTGATCGTACCGAAATTATCGATCCGATCGCTTGTTGCATTGTCCTGATTGATCCGGACGCCGCGGGAGACATCGTAGGTCGTCGCGGTCGAGGTGCTGCCACCGACCGGGTTGAGGCTGTTGTTGGTCGCGGCGTCGTTGACCGGTCCGTTGCCGTTGATCGTGCCGTAATTGACGAGAGTCTGGTGTGAGCCCAGCCGGATCGCGTCGCCGTTATCGCTCTGAATGAGCGCCGCGGTGTTGCCGGGAGCGCCGTTGGTGAGGGTCCCACCGCTGATGAAGTCGGTGGTCGGCGCCCCCGCGGCGCCGAGGGCGGCGTTGTAGGTGATCGCGAACTCGGTCCCCGGGTTGGTCCCGCCGACGCCCGGCGTAAAGTTCGCGCTGCTGGCGACGATCTGGCCGAGGTTGGTCAGATCGATCTTGCCGTTCACCGACTGGCTGCGGATGGCGTCCTGGTTGAGGGATTGCACGCGGCCATTCGCACCGATGGCGATCGTGCCGGCGATCGGGTTGTTCGCGACGTTGATCGCGCGCTGGCCTGATGCGGTGTCGTTGAGCGTGCCCTCGATATCGACCGTGACAGGTCCGGCCGCCGCCGTCACCGACACGCCGATTCCGGCGGTCTGTGTCCGCGTCGTACCGGCGTCCAAGGTGTAGGTATCGGGAGTCGTGATCGTAAAAGGAGTCGATTGCGCGCCGGACGGAATCTTTTGAGGCATCGACTCGGATTCCCTTACCTTCTCTAGACCGATCGCTAGCTACACGCCTGCGAATTATACAGACTGAGAGTTGCGTTTATCTGGCATAGAATTTTCGTGACGGACCGATGACACCGCCACCACTTAATACCTAGGAATACCCGGGGTGGCCGGGGCAGGCTGCCGTTTAGGAGGCGCCGTGGCGGCAGGGTTACAGCACCGGAGCTTGCAATCAGCTGGACCGGTGATCTTATCCGATGGTGCGCTACGACAGCGAGCCAATCGAAAGCGCTGAAGCCGTCAGGCGTTCGTGCGAGGCGCGAACCGCGGGCGATGGAGGATCATCGACGGAGCCGGTATGCAGGTGCACTGGCCATCACGCTCGACGCTCATCCCCTCGGGCGGCGGTCCGGATCAGTGCACTATCCGGCTGACGGCGGCGCCAAACGACGCGAGACCGTCCCGCTCGACGGCCTCCATGAAGGCGCGGTAGGCGTCCAGCTCCGTCGCGAAGCGCTCCCGCCATTCCGTGGCACCGCTGGACATGTGGACGACGGTCAACCGCCAAGGATCCTGCGTACCCGCGCACCGAAAAATCTCCACATCGACCATCTCATCCTCGCGAATGTATGGTCCGGATAAAGTAGAGTGCTCGAAATCGCAGTCCTCGTCGTCCACCGCCGGCTGCCTTGGGTGCGCTCAACGTCACTGAGAAACTGGGACATATGCACCACGACATCATCGCCGTGGGACGCAACCTCCGTGATCTCCGGGACTAGCTCGGCGCGCCGGGCGATCTTTGTCAAGACCAGCTCGAAGGACGATGGCCACACTACACCGTTGGCCTGGAGCATCTGGGTGGCTGTCGCGAGCATATAGGATTGCTTCGGCTGAATCATCATGCCCGCGACGTGCTGTTCGAGCATGCGTTCGACCAGCGCGGTCGCCAACCCAGCGAACTCGGCCAGCCTGTCGGGTGATGCGTCGGCGTCCGACCTTGGAAATCGACCTTCGCTCCCAGATGGTCGGAGCGCCGCCCTGGCTCGCCTCCTCCGGCCATTCGCGCAGCTTGTTCCAGCTGGCCAGTCAACCCCGCGCGCATACATCACTCGCGGATAAAGCGTGACCTTGGCGGCGCTGTTGGATTGATTTCTGCCGATGCTGCAGACCAACGGGCTGTGCAGCCACGACTCCCAGCAGATCCATCGAATTGATCGAATTCGATAAACGCGCCCCTCATGGGTCGCATGGTCCCCTTTCGTCCGAGGAGGCCGGAGCCATGACCATCACCGCCTCGATCAACACGGTCGGCGTCGTGCGCGCCACAGAGATCATTCAATCGGCGCGCGCCGCTGCAGCGCTCGAGTGTCGACACGAACCTCAGTGGGTTCTGATCGAAATATCTCGATCGATCGTGACCGGGCTGCAGGATCACGCAGATAAAGGACTTGTCGGCGGACAGCGGCGGGTCGTCGACATCCGTGTCTGAAACCGGCCAAGCTCAGAAAATGAGATTTTTAAAAATAAATCAGGATTTTACCGAGGCAGATCTACAACCGAACTCAAAGCCTCCATAAACTGCATGGGCCTACCGTAAAGGTAGCCCTGCCCATACACGCATCCCATTCCGTTCAGCGCCACGGCCTGCTCCGGCCGCTCGATGCCCTCCGCCACGACCGGTAGTCCAAGCTCGTCGGCAAGTCGAACGATCATCTGTATGATCTTAAAGCTTTTGGGATCGTCCATCATCGATCGGACGAAGCCGCGATCGATCTTGATAGCCGTGGCAGGCAGCGTGCTTAGATAATTCAACGAGGAATATCCCGTCCCAAAATCGTCGATAGCGACTCCAAATCCGTACTCACGGAGCTTGTGGAGCGTTGCGATTGAACGATCGGGGTCTTTTATAAGACCGCTCTCCGTAACCTCAAAGCGTAGCGAGCTGGTTTCAAATCTCCCACCCCGGACCAAACTCTCGACCAAATCGAGAAAGTCGCCCTCAAAGAGATCCTGTGCGGCGATATTTAGATTCAGAAACAGCTTCCCAGGCCCAGGCCCGTCGCGCCCATTGCAATCTGGCAAACGAGGGATCAGCTCGGCGACGATCTTCAAGGCAACCAGGGTCAGTCGGGATATCAGTCCCGACGATTCCGCCACCGGGATGAATTGCGAAGGCGGGAGCAAGCCTCTTTCCGGATGCTGCCATCGCATCAGCGCTTCGAACCCGACGGTATGGCCTGTCTCAAGCCTCACGATCGGTTGAAACACCATGAAGAACTCAGCCCGATCTATGCCGGACTGAATTTCTTGCTCGAGCCGCAGCGTTTCGATGGCTTCGCGAAAGTATGGAGATGGGTTGTGTGTCTCGGATGAAGGTGGAGCGGCCGGTCGACAGCCGGCGCCCTCAAGCCGCGCGACCGTTGCCCGGTAGCGCTCGAGTACGACGCTCAAGCACATGCGGAGGATGGGGTCCGTTCCGGAAATTCGCCGCGCCAGTTGCTCGCGCGTGATGACGATCAAGACGCTGTCTGCCAGTGCCCGGACGGTGGCCGAGCGCTTTCCACCATCGAGGATTGCCATCTCGCCGACGACCTCGCCCGGCCCGCGGCACGCCAATACGAGATCGCCGCCCGAGCGCGTCGCGAGAATTTCCAGGCGCCCCTCCTCAATGAGGTAGGCGGCATCGCCCGCGTCTCCCTCGCTGAAAAGTGTGACACCGGCGCAGAGGTGCACGCGATGCAATGACGGCGGTGACACGACGGGCACGATGACTCGCGGCTAGAGATCGACCAAGCTTGGGCGCGGAAAGCCTCACAGAAACCTCTAAAGGAACCATCCTACGGCGCGATTTGAGGACGCCTTGTTGCCGATCGATGTCGACATCCGCAGCCGGCGGCAGGCTGTAGCATTCGGTTGCTTTCACACGCGGGCGCCATGCACAAAATCAAGTCGGGCGTGCCGGTGAGGCAGAGCGATATGCTCGGGCTTATACCCCCGCAGCTGATCTTAGCGCAGGTCGAGCAAACCTGAATATCGCCGGAGCGTCGACGCGCCCTCTGCCGGACGGAAGGCATGCCGTTAAGAACCGGTTCCCCCCGCGCCCGGGCACCGCTCGGACGAGGGGGTTACAGAGTCACCATCACTAACGACAGGCCGATATTTGTAGCCTGGTGCAGGAATTGATCGAAGCCGATCAGCCACCAGAACCGCGCGTCCGTAATCGAAAACTGAAATCGATGTGCGCAGAGCGTCTTACCGCGGTCGACCAGCCAGTGGACGATCAGATCGATCCCGCTCAACCACCATAAGCTTGGTTTGAAGATCGCTACGACCGCCAAGGTGCCGAGTGCGTGTACCCCGGCATGAGCCGCCAGCGGGAGCCCCCAGCCACCCAGTCGCTCCTTGCCACGCGCCATCCATTCGGTTTGGACCAAAAAATCGGCGACGAAATGCTTGGCCGCCATTGCGATAAGGAGGGCGCCCATCGTCAGCACGGAGCCGTCAGTCTCAAACAGTCGCACAGCCTGCGCCCCGGGGTATCGAGGCGACAAGCTGTGTACGAGGATGGTCAAGAAGCCCCTAATTGCCGACGAAGCGACGCGGACGCGATCACACGATGTGGAGATCGCCAGTATGCGCCATCAGCGCTTGCTTCGTGACATTCAGAAGGGTGAGGCTGTCACCGAGTGGGTCGGTGATGACGACGCCGCCGATGCTATCGCGGGCTGCCGCCAAGACAGCGCTGACGGAGTTGAACACGGCGTGGTCGAATTGAAGGACGTCCTTGGTGACGTCGAAGCCGTGGACGGTATCATGTCCGAATTGCCCGCCGAACACGAAGATATCGGGCCCCGCACCGCCGGTCATGACATCATCACCGGGACCACCGATCAGCGCGGTTGGCCCATTGCCCGCGTTGAGGTGATCGTCGCCGTTGCCGCCGTCCAGTACCGTCGGACCGCTCGATCCGGACAATGTCTGACCGGACCCATTATTGCTCCCGGCCGCAGCGATGTAAGCCATACTCGGATTACTAACTGTAATCGTCAGGCTTGCGCTCGAACTCTGCCCCTGCTGATCGGCGACGAGGTAATTGAAAACGTCCTGCGCGATGATGCCCGAGGGCAGTGCGCCGGAATAAGCGTGGTAACTATAGCTCCCATCGGCGGAGAGTGTAAGGATGCCGTAATCGCCAAACACGGGAACGGCCAGGGGACCAATCACCGGGACCGCTAGCCCGGTGTTCACGCTCGCGAGGGAGCTCACGCTCAGGTTTGCACTCGCCCCGTGGCCGGTATCATTGGTAAGGACACCGTGCTGCGCATCCACCGTAATGGTTTCCCCCTTGGCGACACCGCCGATGTCAGCCAGGGCGAACGGAGCCGGCGATACGGTCGCCGCAGCCCCCGCCAAGTGGATGACGACGTCCTGTGTGGCGACGCCGCCGTGGTGGTCGTCGACCGCGATCGTCGAGGTCACGCGGGCCGTCTGGCCGGCGCCGAGGAAAGCGAACGCCGCGTCCGCAAGGTCGTAGCTCCAGGCGACCGAGCCCGCGTTCGTGCTCGCGCCGGACGCCGCAATCGTGAAGGCGTGCTCCAGAACCGCGGCTTGCGCGGCGGTGAGGTTCAGCGTGTGGCCCGAGGCATCGAACGCGATGATCGTCTGCGCGACGACCGAGGCCGTCGGGCGGTCCGTGAGATCGGGGTCGCTGAAGTGCAGGCTGCCTGCGGCGTGCTCGACACCCGAGCCCACCGGGGTCGGCAAGTGCAGGGTCGCTCCGGGCGTCGCGCCCCCGTCGAACACCGGGGCATCGTTCACCCCGGTCACGGTCAGGGCGAGCGTGGCCGTGGCGGTGTGGCCGCTGAGGTCTCGGGCCGTGTAGGCGAACCTGTCGATCCCAGTCCCGCCGGCTGCCAACGCAGCGGCGTGATCGGCGCTGTAGCTGTAGCTGCCGTCGCCCAGCACCGTCAGGGTACCGTACAGGCCGGCGAGGGTCAGCGGACCGGACGCCATCGCCACGCTGGCCCCGCCGACGGGACCGATCGAGGCGACCGCGGCCCCTGAAACGTTGGCCAGGAGGCCGTGTGCGGGATCGGCGTTCAGCCGCGCGGCGATCACCGCGCCCGCGGCGTCAGCTACGGACAGCGGATGGCCGGGGATGGGGGGAGTCGGACTGGTGTCAGCACCGCCGCCCGTACCCACCGGCACCGAGCCGGTCACGGGCGGATCCGGTAGTGGCGCGTCGGAGCCCGCCAAGCGGATGACGACGTCCTGTGTGGCGACGCCGCCGTGGTGGTCGTCGACCGCGATCGTCGAGGTCACGCGGGCCGTCTGGCCGGCGCCGAGGAAAGCGAACGCCGCGTCCGCAAGGTCGTAGCTCCAGGCGACCGAGCCCGCGTTCGTGCTCGCCCCGGACGCCGCAATCGTGAAGGCGTGCTCCAGAACCGCGGCTTGTGCGGCGGTGAGGTTCAGCGTGTGGCCCGAGGCATCGAGCGCGCTGATCGTCTGCGCGACGACCGAGGCCGTCGGGCGGTCCATGAGATCGGGGTCGCTGAAGTGCAGGCTGCCCGCGGCGTGCTCGACACCCGAGCCCACCGGGGTCGGTAAGCTCAGGGTCGCTCCGGGCGTCGCGCCCCCGTCGAACACCGGGGCATCGTTCACCCCGGTCACGGTCAGGGCGAGCGTGGCCGTGGCGGTGTGGCCGCTGAGGTCTCGGGCCGTGTAGGCGAACCTGTCGATCCCAGTCCCGCCGGCTGCCAACGCGGCGGCGTGATCGGCGCTGTAGCTGTAGCTGCCGTCGCCCAGCACCGTCAGGGTGCCGTACAGGCCGGCGAGGGTCAGCGGACCGGACGCCATCGCCACGCTGGCCCCGCCGACGGGACCGATCGAGGCGACCGCGGCCCCTGAAACGTTGGCTAGAAGGCCGTGTGCGGGATCGGCACTCAACCGCGCGGCGGCGATCACCGCGCCCGCGGCGTCAGCCACAGAGAGCGGATGGTCGGGGGTTGGCGCCGTTGTTGCGGAGCCGATACCGACGGCCGTCCCGATTCCGACCGGCACGGATCCCGTCACGCTTGGCTCTGAGGGTTCCACAGCCGCGTTAGCGACCGGGGTGCTGAGATCCGCCGGGAGCGCAACCTGGTGTGCAGACGGTGTCGGCTCGGAAGAGGCTGTGGGCGGCTCAGGTGCTGGGTTCTGTATCTCCGGCCGTACCTGAACGACCGCTTGTGGCTCCGGGACCGCGAGCGTCGCTGCCTCTGGGGCGAGAATTGCCGCCGCTGCGGCCGGCGCGACTTGGGACGACGCGACCGCGACACTCCCTGTGCTCGAAGCGCCGGCTAGCACAGACGGAGGTGTTTCCGTGGCGGGCTGCGGCTGCACCTGAGCGGTGGCGCTCGAATGTAGCGCGGCCTCTTGTATCGTAGCGACGCTCGCAGGGACGGTGATGTCCTGAGCCCTCGAGCTCTGCGCATCCGAGGAACCGAGGAGGGGGTTCACAGTCCGAGGCTCGGCCTGAGAATGGTCGCCGGGCGATCCCTGCTGTGTGGGCGAGGCCGGGAGCGGCGCGATCGTCGGGGGTGCGACGAGGTTCGGGGGACTTGACGACCCTGCGGCCGGAGCGTGGGTCTGCGTTGGGGTTGAGGTTGGGCCCGGCACGGCGACGAGGGGGTTCTGGACCCCGCTCGCGACGGTCGCGAAGACGCTCTTCAGGAACCCGGTCTCGTGATCGGTCTCGACCGCGGTCTTCGAGGCGCTGTTGATTGCGACCTGTCCCTGCCCGTTCGGAGTCACAGTGGTCACCGTGGCGGGATCCGAGACGGTGAACAGGACATGGTTAGGATCGTCGCGGTCGAACACATCGTAGCGTCCGGTATGCCCGTCCGGCTCGGTCATGACCGAGAACTTGACCGCCCCGTGATCACTCGCGATCTCGACGTGCACCGCGGTGCCGCGGATACCCATGGTGGCCGATGGGGTGACAACCTTCATGTCGCCCGACTTCGCGGTCTGACCGGCGACGAAGGTGATAATGCCCTGGACTAGACTGAACAGGGCGCTGTTCCCGGCCGCGCCAGGCTGGAAGTTCATGCCATCGACGACCATGCGGGATTCGCCGTCGAGGTTGAACGCCGTCCCGTCGACGAAGGTGAGCCCGAGCTTGCCGCCGTCATCCGTCTGGACAACGTCGCCTTTGTAGATCGGATCGCCCGGGTGCAGCGCCACCGTGACGCCGTTGCGCAGCACCGCGGCGCCGCCGCTGGCACTCTCGACCCGGCCGATCGCCCTCGGTGCCTCCGGGGCGTTCTCGCCGACCACCCGCGCCTGCTGGGCGCCGACGAGAGAGGCGATCAGCGCCCCCGGGAGGGAGGCGCCGTCGGGTGATCGCAACACGGGAGGAATGGCGGCGTCGAAGTAATCGTGGATCACGACGCGGTGGTGCGCGTCCGAGACGACGAGATCCGATTGGACGCGCGCATAGTGCCCCCGAAACAGGAGTTCGGCCTCGACCGCGATGACCGCGCCGGCGCCACCCGGGTGCTCGACGGCCTCGACGAGACCGAAGGTTCCGGACGATCGCGCTTGATCGATCGGATCGTGTGTCGGCAGCATCGACGCCTCGGGAGTTCGGCGACGGGACTGGCCGCCGCGTGTCATTCTGCCGGGGGCTGCTTAAGGATCCGGTGATGGCGCGTGCGAATCCTGGGCCGGGCTTGGAGGATTACCCGCTCGATTCAGGCCGCGCGGTTCAAGACCACGTCGCTCTCGCCGGCGTCCAACCGGCCGGCGTGGAACGCCGCCAACGGGTCTCCAGGATCGTCGGCGTACACGCGCCGCATCTGCTCGGACGCGCCCGGATCTCGCCGGGCAAGCGCTGCGAACGCCGCATCGTACCTGTCGAGATGCGCCCCATTCGCCCTAGTCGGCGCGACCACCGTGTAGATCTCGGTCGCGGCGGCCTTGCCCTTCAAGATGATCCCACCGACCGCCCGGAAGCGCAGGCCGGCGACCTTCCCGGCTCTCTCGACGGTCGCCCGCGAGACGCAGATCGACGTGCCGAAGCGCTTGTTGATCGCCTCCAAGCGCGCCGCCGTGTTGATGGCATCCCCGTGGGCCGTATAATCGAAGCGCCGCGCGCCTCCGAAATTGCCCACCACCGCCGGGCCGGTGTTCACGCCGATCCGCGTCACGCCGAAGCCGCTCGCGTGCTGTGCGGCGAAGTCCCGGGCGAACGCATCGATTTCGAGGGCGCAGGCGACCGCCCGGGAGGCATGGTCGGGTTGATCGAGCGGCGCGTTGAACATCACGTGGACGGCATCGCCGACGATCTTGTCGATGGTGCCGCCGTGGCGAAAAGCGACGGCGCACACGCCGTCGAGATAGGCATTCAGCGCCTCGACCAGTTCCGACGGCTCGGAGCGCTCGGTGAAACTCGTGAACCCTTCGACGTCGGTAAACAGGAACGTCATCTCCCGCTCCTCGCCGCCCAAGCGGAGCCCGGAGGGATCGCGCGCCAAGGTCTCCACGAGATCGGGGGACAGGTACTGCTTGAAGGCCGACCGCAAGGCGCGCGCCTCGCGCTCGGCGACGTAGTGCCGGATCAGGGCGGCGATCACGAAAGCCAGGGGAGGCAGCCCCAGCAACACGCTCGCATCGATGAGCACGCCGCATCGATACCCGGTCCAGACTAGGCCGACCGTCGCCGCGAACGCCGCGGCGAGCAGACCGACGGGCCAGCGCAGGCGTGTGACGGCGACGAGGGTCGCCGCCGCCACAGCGACCGCGACCGCGAGGAACGTCTCGACCGACCCCGCCCAGTACGGACGAACCAGAATGTCTCCGCGCATGATCTGCTCGATGGCACCGGCGTGGATGTTCACGCCCGGTTCGAAGCCGTCGAACGGGGTCGCACGCCGATCGACCAGACCCAGAGCGCTCGCCCCGACGAGGACGATCCGTCCGGCGATCCGCCGGCGCAGCGCCTCGCGCTTTTCCGGATCGTGCCTCGCTGCAAGGACCTGCGCGGCCGACACGGTCGAGCGCTCGCCCCGCTCGGAAAAGCGCAGTCGCATCGAGCCGTCGACTTCCAACGGGATCCTCCGGCCCGCGAACTCGAGATCATAGCCGACGATCGCCCCGGTCATGCCGGCGGATCGCACGCCCCTCAACAGGACTGAGGTCGGTTGCGCGTGGGCGAGGCGAAGGACGGACAACACCAGCGAGGGTATCGGCGCATCCTCCAGCTTCAGGACGAGCGGCATGCGCCGGATGATCTCGTCGGTCTCCCCGGCGACCATGAAGCTCCCCTGATCGGCGGCCGCCTGCTCGAGCGCCGGCAGATTCCGGATCGCACCGCGATACGGCGGGAGCGCCTCGAGTTGGGCCGCGTCCTGACGGAGGAGGCCACCTGCCTTCGGTCGCCCGGCTCCGTTCGGGTCCCGGATCAGACCGAAGCCGGCGACGACGCGACCGCGGGCGAACACACGCGCCAGAACGTCGTCGTTGTCCGGCAGCGATCGACCGGTCGCGCCGTCGGACCACACCACGGCGAGACCGAGCCGGGAGGTCCAGTCCGCCGCGAGGCGACGGGGGGAGGTGCGATCGGCCTCCGAGAAGACGATGTCGAGCCCGATCGCACGGGCGTCGCTGTCCTGCAGGATCTCGATCAGGGCCGCCACGGTATCGCGCGGCCACGGCCATTGACCGATCTGAGCCAGCGACGCGTCATCGATGTCGATCACGACGACGTCGTCCCGGCCGCCATCGGAGAGCGGGCGACCGGCCCCCCGCTGGAGCGTGTCGAAGGCCAACGCCTGCAACCGGAGAAACGGGGTCGGATAGGCGGCGCGTGCTCCAAGTACGGCGAACGTCACCGCCAGCGCGGCGAGAACCGGCGACATCCGCCGGATCCCGAGTCCTCCACCAGGCGAGAGGCGAACTTTGGAAAAGAGTCGTTGCGGCATCCCTGGCACCGTCGATGATATGGGATCGTTTGGCCCAGGCGGAGTGATCATTCGCCTGAATGGGCGAGGATCATCCGAAGCGCACGACCGCCTTAGTCCTCGTCCGGGACGATCAGGCCGGCGAGTAGGATCCGTTGCAGGGACCGCAGTCCGATGCGCCGATGCTGTGAGCCGGCGGCCATCTGTCGGGGATGCTTGCGAGGCTTGGCCGCGTCGGATGTCGCCGTCGCGGCCTCTGTGCCGACCCCGGCACCCGAGCGATCGACCGTCGGTGGAATGCTGACGTGAACGACGGGCAGGCAACCGATGCAGATCGAGCGGATGATCCGCTCAGCTGAAACCTGCTGGCGTGCCTGGAACGCATCCATCCGCGCCTGAGCGGCTCTGTTCGCCTCCGTGATATCTCCGCGCTCGATTGCACTGGCGCACCACCCGTTCTCGTTCCCGAGGAACGCGGTGAGCGCGAGCACGGTCAGCAAAGCCGTCGCTCGTGGGATTGAAATACGGAACATGGAGCCGGTTCATCGCGAGGGGACCATATCCCGTCCCTAAACCCGGATTTTCACAACACGGTTAATAGTCCCTTGATCTTTGTTACTCACCACCGGGAGGCGTCGGCGAGGGTCGTCGGCGGGCCGAATTTCGGGGTGGGCCGGTGTCTAAATCGCATGTGGCCTGTGAGGTCTCCGGGGCGCTCAAGCGCTGTCGCGCGGGCTTCCTCGGCGTCGCGCTGCTGAGCGGTCTCATCAATCTGCTCATGCTGACCGGCTCGTTTTTCATGTTGGAAATCTACGATCGGGTCCTGCCGAGCCGCTCGCTGCCGACCTTGGTCGGGCTGATCGCGTTGGCGTTGCTGCTCTACGCCTTCCAAGGGGGGTTGGAGGTCCTGCGCGGCCGCATCCTGGTCCGTACCGGCGCGCTGCTCGATCAGACCCTGGGACAGCGCGTCCTCGAGTTCATCCTCCGGGCGCCCCTCCGGACGCCACCGGGCGTGGTCCCGTCGGACGCGACGACGCTCGGGGAAGGCCTCCTGCCGCTGCGCGATCTCGATACGCTGCGCGCCTTCCTGAGTGGGTCGGGTCCCGGCGCCCTGTTCGATCTCCCGTGGATACCGGTGTACCTCGCCATCTGTTTCTTGTTCCATCCCCTGATCGGCGCTGCAGCGTTGGCGATGAGTGCGGTGCTCGCCGCCATCGCCGTGCTGTCGGAGCATGCGACGCGCGATCCTCTCCGGGCCTCGACCGCGCACGGCGCCACCCGCCTCGGCCTCGCCGAAGCCGCGCGGAGAAACGCCGAAGCTGTGGCTGCGCTCGGAATGCGGGAGCGTCTCATCGCCCGGTGGTGCTCTGCCAACGGCGGCTACGGCGATACGGTGCTGACGACCTCCGATAGGACCGGTCTCCTCAGCAACCTCGCACGGACGCTTCGCACGGCCCTCCAATCGGGTGTCCTGGCGATCGGCGCTTGGCTCGTTATCCGTGGGGAGGCAACCGGCGGGATCATCGTCGCCGCCTCGATCCTCGTTTCACGAGCACTGGCTCCCGCAGAGCTGACGATCGCCAATTGGAAAGGCATCGTCGCCGCGCGGCAAGCCTGGGGACGCCTCGCCGCTGGGTTGGCGCGCATTCCCCCGGAGGCTCAGCCGCATCGCCTTCCCGCCCCCGTGACCAGCGTGTCCGTCGAGGACGTGAGTCTCGTGCTGCCCGGCACCGGGCGCTGTGTACTCCAGGGCGCGACCTTTTCGGTGGTCGCCGGACAGGGATTGGGGATCATCGGTCCGTCCGCGTCAGGCAAGTCCTCGTTGACCCGGGCTATCGTTGGCGTCTGGCCGCCGATGCGCGGGACCGTTCGGCTCGACGGTGCGAGTTTAGATCAATGGACGAGCGCGAGCCTCGGGCCGCACCTCGGCTATCTCTCCCAGGAGGTCGCGTTGTTCGCGGGCACGATCGCCGAGAACATCGCCCGGTTCGAGCCGGATGCGTCGCCAGAAGCCGTGGTTGCTGCCGCGCGTGCAGCCGGGGTCCACGAGCTGATCTTACGCCTCCCGCGCGGCTACGATACCGCGCTCGGAGAGGGCGGGACGGGCCTGTCGGCCGGACAACGCCAGCGCATCGGCTTGGCGCGGGCGCTCTACCGCGATCCGTTTCTGGTGGTCCTCGATGAACCCAACGCCAATCTCGACGCCGAGGGAGAGCTCGCGCTGACCCGGGCCATCCTCGGGGTGCGCCTGCGCGGCGGTATCTGCATCGTCGTCGCCCATCGCCCCTCGGCGCTCGCCGGCGTCGATCTGGTCCTGGCGATCGCCGATGGACGCGTACGGGCGTTCGGGCCCAAGGATCAGGTGCTCGCGCGCGTCTTGAAACCGGGCCCGGTTCCCGACGAGACGGGTTCGCTCCGGGAGGTCGCTTGATGAACTCGGGATACACGCTCACCCCTGAGATCCATCTCGGGCCCCCGCCCGAACCGGGCTACGCCACCGCTCGCTCGATCCGGGCCCACCTTCTCCTCAGCATCGGCCTTTCGCTGGCCCTCGTCCTCGGGATCGGCGGCTGGGCTTCTCTCACCCAGATCGCCGGTGCGGTGATCGCGCCGGGCCAAGTGGTGGTCGAAACGGATGTGAAGAAAGTCCAACACCCGACCGGTGGGGTCGTCGGCGCACTCTATGTCCAGGACGGCTCGCACGTGAAGGCGGGCGACGTGCTCGTGCGCCTCGATGAGACGCAGACACGCGCCAACCTGGATATAGTTCTCAAGGCGCTGGACGAGCTCGCGGTGCGTCGGGCGCGCGACGAAGCTGAACGCGACGGCATGACGGCGCTCGCCATCCCGCCCGGCATCGCCGCGCGAGCGGCGCGCGAACCTGACGTAGCCCATCTGCTCGAGGGTGAGACGCGGTTGTACAGAGCCCGCTTGGCCGGCCGCGAAGGGCAACGCGCCCAGATGCGGGAGCGCGTCAATCAGCTCCAGGAAGAGATCGCCGGGCTGATCGAGCAGGCCGCCGCCAAGACGCGTGAGATCGCGCTTATCAAGGATGAGCTTGCAGGCGTTCGCAACCTCTACGCAAAGAATCTCGTCCCCCTGTCGCGCGTCACGGCGCTTGAACGGGACGCGACACGCTTGGAAGGCGAGCGGGGCCAGCTCACGGCCTCCACCGCGTCGGCCCGCGGGCGGATCGCCGAGACCGAGCTGCAGATCCTACAGATCGACGGCGACATGCGTACCGAGGTCGGCAAGGATCTGGGCGAGATCCGGGCGAAATGGTCGGAACTCGTCGAGAAGCGCGTCGCCGCCGAGGATCTGCTGAAACGCATCGAGCTGAGGGCACCGCAGGACGGAACCGTGCACCAGATGAGTGTCCATACGGTCGGCGGCTTGGTGACGCCGAGCGAGCCCGCCATGTTGATCGTTCCCGACGCCGATCGGCTGCTGGTCGAAGCCCGCATCCAGCCGCATGACATCGATAGCGTCCATCTCGGTCAGAGGGTCCTGATTCGCCTTCCCGCTTTCAACGCGCGTACAACCCCGGAGATCGAGGGCGAGCTCACCCGCGTTTCCGCCGATATCAGCCAGGATGCCAAGACGGGCGCGAGCTTCTACACGGTACGCATCGCCCTCACCACGGCCGATCTGGCACGCCTGGGCGTGGTGCGCCTCGTCCCCGGGATGCCGGCGGACGCCTATATCCAAAGCGGCGAGCGCTCGGCGCTGAGCTACCTGATCAAACCGCTATCGGATCAAATCGCCAAGGCATGGCGCGAACGCTAGGGAACGGGCGCCGACGAAGTTACCCTCATCTCGCGGCCTAGAGAGAACCGGAACCGCGTCCGGGTCAGCCGGGGTCTCCAGCGCATGGTCCCGCACCGCTTCGCGCAGGACGTCTGCATCCCTGTGTCCGCGATCGAGCACGGCTGCGGACGCCAGGGTCCGGGATCGCCCACCGCTTCCGCCCGCAGACCACTCAATCCGCTCGGAGCCGGCCAACAGCCGTGGCGACTTGTATGAGCTACCAGCAAAAAAGATCTGGCGCCGCGACGCTCGTAGGAAGCGTCGCGGCGCCAGATCGATGGCTGGCCTGCGAGATCCGGTGAGAGGGACCGGGAGGCTCGCTTCGCTCTGGGCTTGGAATATCGCAAGGCTGCTATGGCATGGATCTGCCCGGGCCGGTGTCGCCCGCGTCAGATCTTGAGCGGCTCGGGTGAGGTGGATGTGAGCTTCGCGCCCCTTGCCCGATACGTCCGCCGGACCGTCTTCACATGAGAGGGATCGACTCCGACCCTCGTAGGCGTCCACCCCCTCGCTGTGCGCGGGCGGGCGTAGTGGGATTGAGCGGTTCGCGTCGAGTTGTGTCCGAGTAAGGCGGCGACACTCGCCTCATCCATCGCAACCTTGGCGCGTGCAGCGGCAATGTGGCGGGTCGTATAGGGGCTGATCTTCGCGCCCCGCAACGAAGGCACCGCCTTGGCCGCTTTCGCGGAGGCCCACGAGAACAGGTGTCGGATGCCCGCGGCGATCTCGACCCAAGTGCTGGTCTCCAAGGCCGCCTCGATCATCGCGAGCAGCTCTTTGACCATGGTAGCGAGGCTGGGCTTGAGATCGCTCAAGTCGAGGTGGCGGACCTCGCCGTTCGCGCGCGAATTGGTGGCCTTGGCGTTCGTCACCACCAGGGTGGTTCCCTCCAGGCGGGCGGTCGACCATTCAATCGGACGCAGGCCGAGTTCGGTATTGAGCCAAAGCATGTGGCGGGCGAGAGCAGCGTACCGGTGCTGCGACTGCAGCAACACTTCAGAGATCTCCCTCATCTCGGCGATGCTGGCCGACTTCCGCTTCCGCGCACTCGTTCTCGGTTTCGCGCCCTTGACAGGCATGGGACGCACCGGTTCGGCGTTCAATCGCGCCAAAGCCGCACTTGCCTCGTCGTGAGCATCCGGGTTCTGGCAGCAGCTCTCCAGGGCACAACGGATGGCGGCTCGATACACTCGGATCGTCGACGGCTTCCATCTAAAATCCGAGCCGTGAAACCATTCGACGACCTTATCGAACGGAGTGTACTCGCATGTCAGTCCGAGCTCCACCGCCGCCGTCCTCGCGAGATTATCGGCGCGTTTGAGAAAATCACGTTCCGTCTCCGGTGTACGGGTCTGGTTTTCACCGATCATTTTAGTCACCCCCACGTTACTGCGACTGACAGTAACGGTTGCCAGCAATGGCGGACGTCTCAGATCCGCTCTGGACGAAGCTGACAGAGGATGACGAAAAACGCTCGGCTACCGCCGCCGATCGAGACCAAACAGCGCGAGCGCAACCGGGAGGTTCGCGTACCCGGAATGCTGGGCGCAGAACACGGCCCCGGATTCAGCGCAGATCGAGGCGATCCACGGCGACCTGCAGCTATCGTGCTCGCAACGAGGATCCCAGGGAAGGCGCTCGGCATGGAACGCGGCACGGGCATGCTGGACGTCGGTGGGCTGCACCCAGAGAGGTACGCTTCGATCGTAGCGCTTCCTCGATCCACGCAGGGTGGCCATTTGCGGAATCACCCCGGCATCGCACCCATCGTGGGTGCTGTTCGACGACGGCGGATCAGGAAACATGCGCAAGATGTCGTCTCCGATTGTGCTGTCGGCCGCATCTTCGTTCGCTTCAGGTTCCACGGGGGACGGGTCGGCATCGCACCCATTCTGGGTGCGATCTGCGAACGTGCAGGCGATTTCCGGGGCGATGTGATCAGGCGAGGTGGGCACGTCCGTCTGAGCCGATAGCGGCTCAGGCATCGGGCAGACGGTCGTGTTGGATCGGCGAGGTCGACGCGGAGGCTTGTCCCCCGCAGGCGAAGGCGCGGCGACAGCTATCGGGGCCGGAGCGTCACCTAGAGGCCCTGTCTCAGCAGGACCGGTTTTCCATCGGGAAAAAGCAGGGCGGATCGTACGAACGCGAGCGCCGTCGACTCTGCAGCGCGACCACGTGATAAAGCCATGTATGCGCAGGACAATAAGTCCATTCTTGACGCTATTGGGAGCCAGATCAAGCCGAGCGCCGATATCGGCGTCATCAGCTGTGCACCCTTCCGTCGAGAAGGCGACATCTGACGAAATCAACCAGGCGATATGCTCGGCCGACTTTTTCACGTTCGGATTGCGCATGATCGCCAAGGCCCAGGCGTCCGGTGTAAAAGAGGCGGGCGGTTCGTTCGGTACGGCGATCGACATCTTATAGCTCTCGACTTGCCCTGCAGGACACAGCAAGGTTACGGCCGACCTTCGCAAAGCGCACCCGATTTGAGTGCGCGGGATTGGGTAGCTTCACCACGTCTCGCTGTTCTGATCGAAGAGCTGCCTTCAATCCTCGTAGGCTGCACCAAATCCTAGGAGCATCATTCGGGATCGCACCTGAAGCGGAAGCGGGGTCCGACCGTGTTGAGGGCCCCCGGATTTTGGTCCGGCCGAAAGGTGAGCCTCCGGGTCCTCATGGAGTTGACCCCGTTTGTGGTCCACGGCCTATGCAAGTTCCCGGGCTGTGACAGATTGGTTGGCGAAGGCTCGGGGCGTCAAGCCGCCCAGGGCCGCGTGGGGTCGATCTTCGTTGTAGTGGCACCTCCATTCCTCGATGCGCTCGCGGGCATCGGCCAGCGACAGGAACCACGAGGCGTTCAGGCATTCCGCTCGTAGGCGACCGTTGAACGACTCGATGTAGGCGTTGTCGGTCGGCTTGCCCGGTCGTGAGAAGTCGATCTCGACCCCGTTCAGGTAGGCCCACTGGTCGAGCATGCGGCCGGCGAACTCCGGCCCATTGTCGACCCGCAGGCTCTTCGGCCGCCCCCTCAGCCTGACCAAGGCGTCGAGCGCCTCGGTCACCTGGAAGGCGCGGAAGTTGGCTCTCGGTGTCAGTGAGAGCGCCTCTCGCGTGTGGCAATCGACGACGGTCAGGATCCGGAATGGACGCCCGTCGAACAGACGGTCGGACATGAAGTCCATGGCCCAGACCTCGTTAGGTCCACCGATCACCGGTCGTCCCTGGCGATAGCGCCAGGCTCGTTTGCGCTTGGGCAGCTTGGACCGAATCGAAAGTCCCTCGTCGCGGTAGATCCGGTAGGTGCGCTTATGGTTCACCTCCCAGCCCTCCCTTCGTAACAGGATGTGCAGCCGTCGGTAGCCGTAGCGCACCCGTGCGGCAGCGAGCTCCTTCAGCCGCATGCGCAGATCCACCTGTGGATCGGCGCATGCAGTAACGCTGAGACGAGCGGCCCAAACCGGTGGCTTGGCAGACCCGACGCTCGGCTCGAGCCGTAGGCCACCTGCAGGTGATCGGCGACCTCGCGGCTAGCGGCGAGCCTCACCACTGATCCTTGAGTACGTTCCTGCAGCATGGAGCGGTCCAGCGTCGGGTCGGCGACCAGCCGCTTGAGCTTGCCGTTCTCATCCTCCAGCTGCTTCAGCCGCCGAGTCTCTGGCACACCCATGCCGCCGAACTGCTTCTTCCAGCGATAAAAGATCGGCTCGGACACGCCCATCTTCCGGCAGACCTCGTCCACCGCCGCACCGTTCTCCGCCTGCCGCAGGGCAAAGGCGGTTTGTTCGTTCGTAAAGCGTTTGCAAGGCATGGCATCCACCCGCCTTCAGGGTTGAGGACGCCCGAAAAACTTGCGTTCAGCGCGGACCAGTTTGCTGGGTCAGGGTCACCGTCTTGACACCCCGGGGGGTCTCATGGCTTGTGGGGGGGTAGTGACACCGGCCCCACAGGCCCCAGGTTTTCAGCAGCCTCTTCCTTGCCGGGAAGGGGCTGTTGGCTTTTCAGGGTCTATCTCGCGGCGACGGTCTCCTGAATTGCCGGCTCTCGACTCGCCAAGGCGGCCCGGCCGGAACAGCCCATGTCGGCCGGGCGGCACGGTTAAGTCAACGTCAGGGAATGATCAGCGCGACCATGCACGCCAGACTCCTGACGATCGCCGACCTGCGCAGGGCCGGGCGCATCAGCAGTTCCGAGATCGTCGCAGCGATCGACCTGTACATGCGGGATCCCGTGGCGGGCCCCTATCACTTCGGCAGCGGTCACAGTCTGGACATCGCCGCGCTTGTGGCCTCGAAGATGAGCCCTTCGGAAGTCGCGAACCGAGTCGGTCCGCAGGAGAAGACGATCAGGAACGCTGTCGCAGCTGCCATTATGGCGGCCACCCCGACTGTACTGTGAGCTGCTGCTGTTCGGGCCGAGCCGGATGGAGATGTAGCTTCAAACTGTCTTGTCAGTCGTAGGAGCAGACGACGAGAACGGTGTACTAGGCAGCACAACAATCATAGAGAAATGCGGTGTTTTTAGATTTAGTTAACCAACACACGTATTACAGGGTTAGAATTTAGTTCTAATTCCCGCGTATCGATGGACTAAAACTCAATTTTAAAATCCATTGCGCATGCGTGATGAACGATACAGCAACGTCCACTCAGCTTCGAGGGCTGGCCGCGCTGGGAGGTATTCGTGCGACAGGCCATGAGTGCCCTATGGGCCTTCCTCAAAAAAAGCAAAGGCGGCAACGTCGTCGTAATCTTCGGCTTCAGCCTACCCTTGCTCCTCGGTGCTGGGGGGCTAGCCATCGACTATGGCAACGCCGTGCGCGTCCGAGCCGTCGAGTCCAGCATCGCCGATGCCACTGCACTGCTTGTCGCTAACGCGGATACAGTCGCGGCAGCCACCGAGGGCCTGCGCCTCGCCAACGCTCAACTCACGTCTCGACTCGGCTCGGGCAACACGTCTAGCGGGTTTCAGGTCAACGGTACGTGGGTCGATGGTTCGAACTATCGAGTGACGATCTCGACGACGCTGAAGACCAGTCTACTACACCTTCTGCCCGGCATGCCTCGGCAGATCACGGTCAGCACCGCGACCACCGTCAACCGGGTCGCACCAGTCTACCAGACCGCCCCACCAACGGTCAGCCAGCTTTCGCCTGAGGCCGCCGACTACAACCGGATCTATATTTATTGCTACTCGTCTGACCCGAAGAGACAGGCTGAAGCCGACAAGGGGCGTCGAGGCATGGTCGCCGTTGCCGATAACGGCAGCCCGCCAACCGACTACTCGAAGAACGCCATGCCGGTCTGCGGAGCCAACGAAGCACCGAGCTACATGCTGCGCAATGTCCGCAATGCTCGCGACACGCGCTCGGCCTGGGACGACAAGAACCAGGAGATCTATCAATACTACACCGACACCACCATCGATACCGGGCTCCGCATCCAGTCGATGAGCATGAAGGGCTATCGCGTCTACGCGAATGGTAGCCTGAATTCTCTTGATATGAACGCCAATCCAATCTTAGAGACAATTGTCTGCGACAACTCCAACCAGTGCAAGAACAAGTCGAGTGGCGGCATCCTGCCCAACAGCCACACGACGCATAATCCCGCAACCGCGACAACGAGTTGTAGCGACGGGAAGTACATGTACTACGGGTGGGAGGATCGCCCGCCAAACGCGGGCAGTGACCGCGACTACGACGATATTCGTGTCATCGTCTCCTGCCCGACGCTCGTGAAAGTCTCCGACAAGAAGCTTCGGATCGTCGAATAGACCGCCGAAGCGTGCCCAATGTCGTAGCATACAACCTATTCTGAGTGCTTCGAATGCCCCGTCGCCGAGATCTTCCTGGTCGCCCAATTTCGTCAGCCCCGCGTTCGGCTATCGCTCGGTTGGTGCATACGGAGGATGGTGCGACTGCGGTCGAGTTCGCGCTGGTAGCGTTGCCGTTTCTGTCCCTGCTCGCGGTAATCTTACAAACCACGCTGATGGTCTGGGCAACACGGAACCTAGACGATGCACTTCAGCGCGCCGGTCGGACGATCTACACGGGCCAGTTCCAGACTGCGAACACCGGGCAAACCGACGCCAGCACCCTGCTTGCCAACATCAAGACCGCCATGTGCGGCACGAGCACGTCGCGTGTCGCCACCGTGTTCGACTGCAACACGTTGAAGCTGAATGTCGCCCTGAGCGACTCCTTCGCCAACGGCACTGTGCCGACGCCGCTGGACACGAAGTCCGGCGACTGGGCCAAGGGCTTCGGCAAGAGCTACGCCTGCGCGCAGCCGGGGGCGATCGTGGTTTTCACCGCGGCAGTCAAGTACCGCGTGGCATTCAGCTTTCTCTACGCCGGGCTACCCGGCTTCAGCGATGGCGCGCGGCTGCTTCAATCCACGGCTGTGTTTCGAACCGAGCCCTACGACACGTCATCGGGGCAGGGTTGCTGAACCGGAGGGGAGGCGGTTGATGCACGGGATGAGCCAGCACGGACGGGCGGTCTCAAGCTTCCGGGATGACGATCGCGGCGTATCGGCGATCGAGTTCGCGTTGATCCTGCCGGTCATGCTGGCGTTGCTGTTCGGCGTGACCGAGTTCGGGCGGGCGATCGACCACTACCGCAAGGTCACCCTCCTAGCGCGTGCGGTGGCGGATCTCACCTCCCAGGGGGACACCCAGGCCACGATGGCTTCGGCGACGATGACCGACATCCTGGCATCGGCCAAACTCGTGCTTACGCCGTATCCCAACAGTGCAGCCAGGATCGTGGTGAGCGTGCTCGGTGTGACCATCGATGGCGCCGGCCAGCAACCGCGCGTGTGTTCGAGCTATGCTACGAACAATGGGACGGCGCGGACCGTAGGGACAGCGACCGACTTGAAGGTGCCGGAAGGCTTCCAGTTGGCGGGGATGCGCTACGTGCTGGCCGAGGTGAGTGTCCCGTACCCAGCGATGTTCGGCAGCAACGTGATGCGGTTCGTCGGCGGGGCGAACAACCAGTTCACGTTCAAGGCGAGCGTGCCCTGGCCGGTGCGGGGGGGACAGACTTACAAGAGCACCTACAATGAGGTGGTGCTGCCGAATGGCAAGGCGTGCGTTTGAACCAAGAAGCTACGTCACAGCATCTGAAATGAACTGAGAGCATCGTCAAGGATGCTGAGGTGGCTGCCCCAATAATTGTGGCGGACATTGATCTCAGCGAACCGGAAGGCGTCACAAACCTCGGTCATTGCAGCGAGATCCCCGACGATTTCGCCGATAGCCTGCAGGGCGGTTAAAGCTCGGCCCCGCCCCGATCTGCTCACGGGGCGAGGGAGCATCCGATGTGACCAGCACGGCTGATACGCAACGCGGCCTGTCATCGGGAAGGCCATGGCGCGGTTGCGGTCCAGTGAACGACTCGGCATCGAACTTTCATGATCCGATCCGAGCTTGTTGCCCGCATCGCGGAGCAGAACCCGCACCTCTACGCCAAGGATGTCGATGCAGTCGTCGACGCCATCCTTGATCGCATCGGCGCTGCTTTGGTGGATGGCGACCGTGTCGAACTGCGCGGCTTTGGCGCGTTCGAGGTCAGGCATCAGGAAGCCCGCGCCGCTCGCAACCCGCGAACCGGTCAGGCGGTGGAGGTCGAGGCTAGAACCGCCATCCACTTCCGACCCGGCAAGGCGATGCGAGCTCAGCTCAACGCCCTTGCGCCCGATCCTTAACACGAGGCAGAGCGCCAATCGCGAGCTTCGTAGTCAAGCTGAATATCTCGATCCGTGAGGCTGCCCGCGTTGAGGTCAGCCGGCCAAAAGGTCGATACCGGCCGTTCGTGAGCGTAATGGCGTGCGGATGCCCTGAAACGAAACCACATTCGCGATTTTCGACGGTTTTCGCTTCCTTCTGTCCGAGTCGGTCATCGGCCCGTCGGAGGATCGGGCCATGCCGTTCAGCGAGACAAAGGAAGGGGTCATCACGTACCCGCAGGGGCAGAAGTGGAGCGCCATCGGCCCCTGGCTGGTGAACGTCATCTCGGGCGCAGGCATCGGCCTACCGGGCGTGCGGATGGGCGCCCTGCTCGCCGACGCTTTCAACTCGAAGACCGCCGCATGCTGGCGCACGAACGGCCGGATGGCCGAGATGCTCGGGATCAGTCCGTCGGGGGTGATCGAGGGCCTGCGGCAGCTTGAGCGGAACGGGCACGTCGTCCTCGTCATGGAGGTGCGCAACGGCAAATCGATGCGGCACATCTATCCGAAGGAGAACGCAGAAAGGGCAAAGCGCGAAGTGCGCGATCCGCACGGCGGGGTCCCCACAGGCACCCAGCCGAAGCCACGCGCGATCGGTGTCGCCGATGCCGAGCCGATACCGACGGCCCATGAGACCGAACCAGCCTCTGTCCCGAGACCTGCTCGGCCGGTCGAGGATGATAGAGTGCCGCCCGGCCTGCGCCGCGGCGCCCTGCCGAACCCGAACTCGCAGAGTGTCCAGCTCACCCCCGGAGGGTTCCCGTACCTGAAGAGCGAGGTCGAGGCCCAACTCTGTCGTTCGAGCCTGAACGGAGCGATTTCACCCCCCAGGGGGACCGAACTAGCTCCTGATCGGGGGACTGAACCACGCCTGGTCCGGGGGGCCGAACCGGCGATGGGGAGGGGGACCGAACGGCACTTAGGGGAGGGGGCCGTTCGGCAGCCCCCCATAATCCTGGAAACATCCACACATCGATCCTCCACCCCTATCCAGGGGTTCCAAGCGGCGAAGGCCGAGCGGGTCGCGGCTGGGGCCAGGGTCGAACCCGTGGAGGTGGTCGGATGCACGATGCCCGCCTGCCGGCATCCGGCCTCCTACGTCTGCAAAGGCACGGGGGCGACGTTCTGCGTCCGACACCGTGCCACGACCAACCGGACCGTGCCGATCCAGTGCACCGAGCTTTGATGGATATGGGTGAGAGCGCGGCGGTTAGGGAAGACGGATCAGAGGCTCGCATCCGGCTGGCACCGTTCGATTTCAAGATCTCGATCGGTGCCCCGGATCCACACGACCTGCAATCCATGATGGTTCTCGGGGGACCCGAGGCTGGGTTCGGCATCCCCGCCGTCCTCGCGGTCAGCATCACCGTCCTCGCTGTCCAAGATGGACACGATGCGGTCGACGATATCCAGGGCTAGCTCTGCCAACCGCTCGAACTCCTCGCGTGGGATCGGCTGGGCAGCGGGCAGCTTACGGTGACCCGGAAAGGGGACGACTTTGCTCATGATCTTGGTCTCGAGGGCTGGGAGGGACTGGTAGTCCCCCGGCAGGGACCGGCCGGGGCGGTACGCACGGCTACGGGAAGGATGGCGGGCGCCAATCAGCGCCCGGCCAGTTCGGCCGCGGTGTGAGCCAGCATCTGGCCGGCGAATGCCGCGATCTCGTCAGGGTCACCGTTCTCGATGGTCGGGCCCGCGAGGATCTTCAGACGGGTTTCGCGCTCGTTCGGCGTCGTCGGCCGGCGCCGCTGAGCCTCTTTGCGGGCTTCATCCGCCACGTCGGCCAGGGCATCACCGAGCCACTGCATCAGCTTGCCGGCAGCGTTGTAGCGATCGCCATGGCGTGGGCCTTGCACCGTCCCGTCCAGGCCATGGCGTAGGCCATCTCACCCACAGTGTTTGCTATGTCCCGGAGCGACCGCAGATCCTCCATCGAGCCGGAGGCGAAGTCGATCTGGCCGACAAGGCTGGTGCCGATAGGAGCGGGCACGGTCTGCTGCGCCAATCGATCCACGTCCTCGCGGATGTTCTCTAGGAAGGCGGTCGGGACGCTGCCGTTCACGTCCGGCAGGATCTCGGGCAGCAGGAACGCCAGCTTGCACCGCACGTCGGCGAAAGACCGGGCCGGGACGGCGCAAAGGGCGGCGGCGGTCTGCTCGACAGCACCGCAGCGGGCGTTCGACGCCTCGTTGCTCTCGTCGGTCTCAAGCAGCATGGCGAGGGTCGCGTCCCAATGCGCCTCGACAGCCTTCCGCAGCTCGGGCGAGACCCGGGCATCAGACAGGGCGTCGTCGGCAGCAGATCGGGCGCCGTCGGCGATCGCCGCGAACACAGGCGAGGGCTTAGCGGGCGGGGTGAAGGCCGCCTTTGGCTCGATGGCCGTCGCCGCCTCATCCCGCACGTCGCGCCAGAGCGAGTGCGACAGCGCCTGATCCGGATCGGGTAGTTCCGGCGGGTTTAGGTAGAAGAAGCTCGGGTTGTAGCATGCCAGCGCTCTGAGCTTCACCCGGAACCCGGCTACGGTGCGCACTGGCAGTTCGGCGATACGCAGCGCGAGGTCTGTCGCGAGGTCTCCGGCCTCGTTAGCGGCGGCGTCCATCGTTTCTGTGACGTACTCGCCATGGATCCGCAGCTTCTCAGCATGCCACGCCTCCCAGGCAGTCACGATCTCGTCCGCCCGCTCCTGAGCCTCCGGCCACGGGTAGGTCTCGACGACCGTGCGCGCGTCCGCCGGCAGGTTGTCCTCGGGGCGCACGGGGCGGCGAACCTCGCGAACGTAGGGCTTGCGCTTCATCCACGCGATGTCGTCGGCCGTGACCTCCGTGCCTTCGAGGTGATCCGGGTGGGTGAGGAACTTGCCCAAGCGTAGCGGATGGTCGGACGCCCTGAAGAAGAGAGCGGCCGGGCGCTCGGGCATATGCCGGTCCGCCTCCTCCTGCGCGGCGTTGCAAGCGTCGCACGCCGCCGTCTCGCGCTGGCGGGCTGCCTCGAACTGGCGGCCGAGTTGCAGCAGCAGGGCGTCTCCGGCGGGGTTCTCGCCCGCCAAGCCGTCGGCGCCGAACGCGAGTAGCTCCCAGGTCAGGCCCTCGCCCAGCTTCTGTGGCCAGTCCACTTCGATGTCGTCGTTGCGCTGGGCGACGTGGGCCTTGAGGCGAAGGCCGGCCAGTGACGCCGCCGGCAGCTCAGCGATACGGTCTTCAATCTCGCACAGAGCGTCGAGCGCTTCGGCCGATGCCTCCTCGGCAGCCTCGACGCCGGTCTGCTCGCGCCACTCGGCTACCTGCCGCGCCCATTCGACATGAGGCTGATCGTGCGACGGGCCGGGCTGGGCGGCATCTGAAACCGCGTTCTGCTCCTGGATCCGTTGGGCGTAGAGGTCTCGGGCGGCCTCCCACTCCGGGTCGAGCGCAATCAGGTCGGCGTCGCCGGAAGCGCGCACTTCGGCAGAGATGGGCTCGGCTCCGCTGCGCAGGTCCTGGGCGGCCTTGAACGCTCGATCGGGATAGAAGGCGAGTGCGAACACCGCATCGGACCGCAGCTCGCGCCGGATCCTGGCGTCCCAAGCCTTATACTCGTCAGCCGGGAGCGGATTGGCCTCGACGATGCGTCGGCGGGCGATCTCGCCCTGGACGTGGCTGTGCATCTGCAGGGCGTTGAAGCCGACCCAGTACGATATCGGGCGGCGCGAGACCTTCCCGGTAGCGTCGGCATAGGAGACCGTACCGTCGCGGTGGTCGATGCCACTACCTGCCAGTACGTCGCCGGTCAGGCCAGCCCGTGCGGCTTGGTCGGCATGCGTCGGCTCGGGCGCCTCAGGCTTGGGCGCAGGAATGCTGGCCCGCAGCTCAGCCGCGCGCTCGCGCAGGCCGGCGGCAGGATCGCGACGGATCAGGTTCTTCAGGGAGGTGCGCAGGGACATCGCGGTATCCTCATGTGAGGGACGCGGGCGACCGGCCCGCTCGGTTGCGGGTCGGGTCAGAGCAGGGTGGCGAAGCCGGTCAGGACGATGCCGCCGCCGATGATGGCGACGGCCGCCAGCAGCTCACCGGCGGTGTCGAGGAAGCGGAGGCTGCGGCTGTGCGCGGTGTCCGGGCGGACCGGATAGACGGCTTCCCAGGCCTCGATCGTGCCGGGCTGGGTCTCGTCGGGCATGGCGATGTATCGGCGGTCTACCGGCAGCGGACGCCGGGCGCTGGTAGCAGCACGAACCGAGACGGGCTGGCTGAAATCGGGAATGCGGGCGTGCGTCATCGTTCGGGCTCCGGTGAGGGCTCGTGGCGGTGGTCAAAAAGGGAGGGTCAACTCAGTGGCCCAAGTGTCTGGTCGATCTCGGCTTTCAGGCGATCAGGAGCCCGAAAACGGCTTCTGGACTCATTCTATTAGTGCGCAGCCATGTGGCGAGCCATCTTGGCGGCGCGCCACGCGGCGGTGAGGCAGACCGACATGGCCTCGCCCCAAGTGCAGCTGAACCGGTACTGATGGGCGCGGGCGGCGGAAGCAGCGGCCGACATGATGGCGCCGCGGTCGAACTGACCGGCGACGAACAGGGGCCGGCGGGTGATGCGCACCGTCATGTCGATGCGGGCTTTGGCGGAGAGCATGCCGGGGGCGATGGCCGGGCGACTGTCGTGCAGGCTGCGGGAGAGGGTGTTCCAGGAGACGGTGCGGTGGGGCATTGCTGTATCCCGGATGCAGGAATACAATCTCACCGCAACTGCATCGTGTCGACAGACCTGCAAAAAAATATAGCTTGGAGCGCGTATGCTACCCCGATTGAGCCCCCGCATGTGCAAAGCCGCGCGCTCGCTGCTCGGCTGGGGTCAAGGCGAGTTCGCTGCCGCTTCCGGACTATCGAAGTCTACGATCGGCGCCTTTGAGGCGAAGGACGAAGACGCGCGGTTGACCACCATGAACAACAAGGCTGCCGTCGAAGCCTTCGAAACCGCCGGCCTTGAGTTCATCCCCGAGAACGGCGGCGGAGCCGGGATCAGGTTCCGAGAGCGGAAGGCGCCGTGACACGCATCAGCGATGACAACCTGCCGGCGCCGCGCCAGCCTAAGGCAATGCCGCACTGGTTGGTGTTCGTGATCAGCGTCCTGGCTCTCAGCGTGCCGATCGCGGGCTTGCTGTTCATGGTGTGGCTGGCTCTTGTGCGACCGGAGAGTTTTATCATCAGCCTTATAGAAGTGGCCTACATCGCGTCCGCGACCGCGCTGACCGCCGTCGTCATGGCGTCTTACGTGCATCGAGAGCGGCAAGCCCGCTGATGAGCTGTAGATGCGTTGATGCGCCGATTTAGCTTTTCGCTCGTGCTGGACGTGCTTTCAGCCATCGCTGCGGCGGGCGCAGCCGCCTTCTGGTGGCTCTCGGCAGCCGTTCCTGTTCCAGTCAATATCGTCCTGACGGTCGACGGTGGAGGTTGGCAGCCACTGACCGATGCGATGCGAGACCAGGGGACGTGGAGTAGCTATGGTGCAGCATGGGCAGCCGTGGCTGCGGGCCTCCAAGCTGTCGCTATCATCGCTCGACGGATGTCCGCATGATCGACCTGCACTTCATCTGCCCGCAGGGACGCTACCACACCAGGCTCGGGCCGGACGTTTACGAAAGCGGCAACTGGACCGTCTCCGACCAACGCGCTGACGAAGCGGTCGGCGGACGGATCTATCTGCACGAGACGAAGAAGGGTCGGTCTTGGCACGGCGGCACGATCCAAAGCTGGCGCGCCTTCGACACCAACCGGAAGGTCTTCACCTACAGAGCGCACGGGGACATCCGCGTGGTGTGCTCTGGCGGATGGGGGCAGGAACAGGCGACGGCGCGGCGGGATGAGCTGTGACCTTTTGATGAGAGCAGATCGGCGGCACAGTCTCGACGAGGTGGTTCAGCCTCATCGTGACTGCCATCGCGATGTACGGGCTCGTTGCGCACCCCTGGCCTGGAGTTCACTCTTGGGAACGACGTCAGGTACCCGCAGCAGAAGGGGCAGAAGGGGCAGAGTTCAAATCGCACGATCAAGGTCAAAAGACGATGGTCTACCTGAATAATCGATATGAACGCCAATAATTCCCTGCAAATAAGGCGCGAGAGTTTTTATGGTTGTAGGCGAAAAGACTGCCAAGAGTGGCTTCATACTGATTGTCACAAAATTATCCACTAGATTGGTCGATCTAGTCGCCATCATCATACTTGCTAGAATTCTAGTTCCGAGTGATTTCGGATTGGTGGCAATTGCATCAAGTATAGTCACGATATTAGAGACGGCTTTGGAATTGCCAATTCATCAAATTCTTGTTAGGCTTCCGGAGCAGCGCAAATCGCATTACGACACAGCATTTACACTTGGTGCTTTACGCGGCCTAATTCTTAGTTTTATTGCTTTATGCTTGGCGTTTCCCATTTCTTTTTTATATGACGATAATCGGCTTGTACCTCTTGTCTGTTGTTTCGGGATTGGCCCAGCATTTCGCAGCCTTAGCAGCCCCAAATTGGCGCATTACCATAAAAATCTCAGCTTTTCGCGCGATGTAAAAATTGACATATTGAGCAAAATAATTGCTTTTATACTTTCTATAAGTATGGCACTGTGCACAGATAGCTACTGGGCGATGCCGGTTGGCGCTGTCGGGTGCGCAATTTCCATCGCGGCATTATCTTATGTTTTCGCTCCCTACAGACCCACATTTTCACTCGCTGAGATGCCTACATTTATCAAATTTGTAAAATTTAGTAGTGCAAGCCAAATAATTAGTGCGGTTAATTGGCAATCAGAGCGACTTATACTTGGTAAACTGCAGTCGCCTAACAGTGTGGGACTATTCACAACAGCCAATGACGTTGCCGTGATTGTCGTAAATTCTATCTTTTCACCCCTTGGAGCACCACTGCTTGCGGCCTTCTCGCATCAAATTGGGGACCGCGCAAAATTCCGCCAAAGTTATCAAACAGCGGCCAACGCCACAGCCATGATTGGATTGCCTATACTTGTTGGGCAAAGTCTGGTTGCAGATCTATTAATCAGAATTATTCTTGGGGAAAATTTCCTTGGATCGGTCTGGCTATTCCAATGGCTCTCGCTAAGCTTGATACCGACAGTGTTTGTGATCCCGTCTTCGCCAGCATTGATTGCTTTCGATGAAATGCACTTGCTCGTAAAACGACATGCGATAGAGTTTTGTATTAAGTTGCCAATTTTGATCATTGGACTTGTCGAATTTGGTTTCTATGGATTGATTGCAGCTCGTCTCATATCAGAAATTGTAATTAACATCTATTTGGCATTTGCAATACAAACAATAATTGCTCTGCCCATTCACACGCAATTGCTGAGCGCATGGAGGAGTATCATAAGCGCCTTTCTGATGGCAGCTACAGTTTTATTTGCAAAATATGGCCTAATTGAAAAGAGCAATATGGTTCCGGCACTTGCCGAGCTGGTATTCTTAGTAGTTTTAGGCACTGTCATCTATATTGTAAGTTCGCTGTCGTTGTGGATGCTTGCCGGACGCCCCACGGGTGCAGAGGCTGCAATCTTTAATTTCCTCGAAAAATCATATCGAAGGCTTCCCCAGTTTGCTCGCTACGAAAACATGCTTAGACACCGCAAGGTAATTTCAGTAGAAGTTAGAAACGACGATATTAATTTTGACGATTTAAAAGTTTTATTGCCTGCGAAAGGAAACCGACGGCGTCGATGGCGCTTAGGTGACTGACATGCGCTCGGTCAGACGCCGATGGGGTTGTTCCCTCGGAAGGGTAGATCGACCCGTGCGGAGAGCGGGGCTGCGATCTGGTTCCACCAGATGGCCATGTCGCGTGAGAGGTCAAAAACAGCAGCGCTGGCTGACATGCTGTGGGCAGTACCGCTATCAAACGCAGCTCATTCTACGGAGCAATGCCCGGCACCCTGAAGTTACCGATGATGCAAGCTAACGCTCTTTGAAGATCAGATCAAAACGAGGGGTAAATTGCGTGAGCGACGTTAAGGTACGGTCCGACCAGGTGGCCGAAGTTCTTACCCTATCGACGACACTCGCCAATCAAATTCTTGGATCACAGGCGATGGGACGCCCGTTCGCTGAAGGCGCCCTCACGGCGCTGGTGGGCGCTGCCCGGTTTCTGCACGACAACAGGGTGCCGTGGCCGCCTGTCGTGCAAGACGCCATTGATATGCTTGCGAAGAAGATGGAGGCTATTAATTTACAGTCTTCAGAGGACAATACCGAGGGATAAATCAATCACGAAAGATCCACGACGGCGATCCAGGCGAGATAAGATCTCATCAGCGAACAGGTTGTCAGAGTTGATAAGTGAGGATGTTCATCACGCGTAGATAGAAGCTCCATCCGCTGATGAGATCGTCGACCTCCCCCGCCAACCTGTGATCAGATCAGGCGGCGGGGCCGAGCCGCGGACAGCCCCGAAGATCACTTCATACCAAGCTAAACACCACCTCAACCCGGCCAACCCTCCTCTATCTTGCGCCCTCTATTAAACCATCGGCTTTAGAAACTTACACTTGCCCATCAAGGGCCATAGCCTTGCAACGGATTGCGCGGCACAAAACGCATCGACCGCTTGCTGGACGCCGGGGAAACGCCCGCCCGATGAGTCATAGTCATCGACGATGAACATACCGCCGGGTCGTAGGACTTGCCACCACGCTGGCAGATCAGCGGCGACAGAAGCCTGTTCGTGGCCCGCGTCAAGGTGGATCACGTCAGCCTGCACCCCACGAAGGCGCATCAACTCGGCCGCATTCACCGAGTCGAGCGGTAGAGGCACCACTCGATCGGCCAGTCCTTCACGCAAGACGTTCGCCAAGAACGTCCGGTAGAGGCTCGGGTAGCCGTGCTCAGTCGAGAGTTCTGCAAAGAGGCTGGGTTCGGCCCAGTGATCGACGGCACCAAGCCATGTATCGACCGCGATGACTGTGCCCGCGATCTCGTACTCCACCATCGCCTTGGCCATGTAGAGGGTGCTCGCACCCTTCCAGGTGCCGACCTCCACAATGACGCTCGGCCGCCATTCGCGAACTGCGTCGTCTAGGAAGGCATGCTGGCTGCGCCACCCCTGGAGATCCAACGTTCGAAGGTCAGCGGGCGGGTTCGAGAACGGGTCCTGTCCATACCAGAGAGCAGCGAGGATATCAGCACGTGTCATGGCATCTCCGCGCGCCATGAACGGCCGCAAGATCGGGGTAAAAGGTTGAGCGGTGCGGACAATCGGCACGCGATGGTTCCGCTGGCAACGACCAGTGGGAGGGGCTTAGGGCACAGCCTCAACGCTTGTCGCGACAGGTTCGCCAAGGCGCACGATGGTTTCCATGCCCTCGGGCGTATGGGCCAGGATGTCGTCAGCGGGCTTCCAAGCGCCTGGCTCGCCAAAAATCGCCACCGCGGAGCCGCCGAACTTGAACACCGATTTCCCCGCGCCGCGCGCGAATGGCTGGTCGAGCGGGTGACGCTGCACGATGCGACCAACGGTAAGTGCACCGAACTCGACGAAGCCGAGCCGCCCGAAGTGCTTGGTCTCCAGAATGTTCACCTGCCGCTCGTTCCGGATGTAGAGGTCGGGCATGTTCTGGACGGCCGTCCACGCCACAGTCCAGAGACTACGCCCGAGCCGCAGATGTTCCACGGTTCGGCCGTCGTCCGGGTAGTGGACGTGGTGATAGTCCACCGGTGAAAGCCGCATTAGGAGGACGGGGCCACCGAGGAAGGGCTTCGCACGCTCGGCACTACCGAGGATATCCTCTGCCGCCAGCGACTGCCCCTTGACCGGGAAGCGCTGCTCGGGCCCGAACCGCTCCCAGCCGAAGTAGCGCGCTTCGGCCGGGGCGCCCATCTGGTTTGGGCCGTCGGGGAAGCGGCGAGCGCCCGGTTTGAATTCGCGCACGAACCAGTCGGCGTAGGAGCGGTATCGACGCGGCTCGAACTCGCTCATATCGATCTTGTACTCGCGCACGAACGGCTCGATGCTGCGTCGTGTCCAGGGCGCGTCTTGGTAGAGCGCGTAGAGCTTGTCGAAGGCTGGCGTGGCGCGGAGCCACTGCCCCGGTGCTTTGAGTGGCCTTGTCTCATATGTGGTCTGATGGTCAGGCATAAACTCCTCGACCACCTTGCCCTTGTCGCGGTCCCATAGCTTGAGAGGCTTCGGATCGGCCGCCATCGTTTCTCCTGAACTACACGGTCTCGTTGACTGGACCGAAGGCATCAAGGGCGACAACCTTGGCTGCCTATCTGCGTTCCACCAGACGAAGCAGGGACCGCCTTCGGATCTAATCGTTGCTGGGCGGAACGACGCGGCCAGCCTAACTGCAGGAACGCGGTGATGCTCACTCGGTTTGCGAGGCATTGAGCACGAGCTGGAGGAAACGATGTCGGCACCTGGCAGCCTGAAAGAAGTCTACCTCGATGAGATGCAGGATCTCTGGTCGGCCAACGACCAGATGGTCAAGGCCGTGCAGCAGCTTGGCGGCCAAGTCAGCGACCCGAAGCTGAAGCATATGCTGGAGCAGTCGGTGGGCGGGATCCAGAAGCACACCGATGTGCTCAAAGGTCTGATCCAAGCCAACGGCGGCGAGACCAAACCCGAGCATTGCAAGGGAATGGAGGGTCTGGTGGCCGAAGCTCTGAAGCATGGGGTCAAAGAAGCGCCGGGCGACGGCAAGTTGCGCGACGTCGCCATCATCGCGCAGTACCAGCGCATGTCGCATTACGGTCTAGCCGGCTTCGGCTCGGCGGCAGCTTATGCCAAAGCCCTCGGCCGCACCGACGACGCAGCCAAACTGAAGCAGGCGGTAGACGAGATCTACCAGGGGGATGCAATCGCGAGCCAGCTTGCTGAGACAGTGGAACGCGCAGCAGCCTGACCCAAACCACGTGCAGGGAGTACACCGAGCAAAAACAGGTGTTTTCGCTGCACGCTGGCTCTCCCCCGCCAACCCGTGATCAGATCGGGAGGCGGGGCCGAGCTACAGTGGAAAATTCCGCCACTTGCGCCACGATCGGCGGGCGATCAGTTCATGAACTCACATGCTTAGGCTTCGGGCGGAGCACCTCCGCGACCGGTGTCCCGGTCTCGGCCTGCTTCAGCGCGAAGGCGATCTGCTCTTCAGTGAACCTGCTCTTCTTCACGGCTCCGCTCCTCCCGTCAGGGTCTCACACAACCGGAAAACTCGCACTCACGTCGGACCAAAGCGATGGGGGGACGTCACTCGCCCGGCAGCGCGGTGCCAACTCGACCGGGTTGCGGAATGAATGGGCCTCGTTGGTTGGCGCCAAGAATGCGACAGCGGTCGAGCTAATGCGCAAGGTCGATCCGAAGGCTTCCACCATGCCGCTGGAGAGACAGCCGGCGCCGGGAGCGGTCGAGCGGGCCGCGCAGTCGTCGATCCATATCACAGCTCCGAAGATAGACGTGAAGGGTACGGACGGTTCAAGCGCTGCGCCGCAGATCCACATTCCGGGCGTGCCGCGCATGATGCAGATGCCGGACTTTGACCCCCTGAAGACCATGGCGCCTATCCCCGGTGGTCCTAGCTCTGTGGTCAACAACGGCGGCAGCACTAGCAAGGCGGTCCACCAGACGTTCCATCAAACCACGACGGTGACGGGGGCCGAAAACCCACGGCAGACTGCCCGCATCATGAAAAGCGCGTTCGGCAACATGCACAGCTTGGCGCTGCAGAACGCGCAGTCGGCGACGGTTTGAGACCAAGAGCGTGCCTACCGGGGCGGGGATCGAAGCTCCCCGCTCCAGACGCCCGATTGATGCCTGATAAGTTCGGGCTTGCTCAGGCGGTGTCCGTCTACCGTTGCTTCAGTGAGATCCAGATAGCCAGCCCCGACGAACGCGCCGCGATAGGTGAGGGAGTTTCCGCGTCCGTTGCTGCACTGGATGACGACGCGGCGAGGCGCCTTGTCCTGAGCGTCACAGCTGAAGCCCGCGCGATCCAGCCGTTCGAAATAGCCCTTGGCGTTCCGCTCGCCCGATGGGCCTTCGTCCGGCGACTCGGCCATCGGCACTACGTCACGGCTCAAATCTGGGTGCTTGGTCCACGGCTCGGCGCTGGCTGATTAAGCCATGAGAAGCATGGCGGCGGCGAGGGCGTAGCGCATACTGCACAGGTAGGCATGCCCCCCTGAGGTTGTCGAGACGGTCTCGCGAACCTCCCGCAAGATCGGCGCGTTCGGCGACATGATCGCTCAACAACCCCTCTCACCCGACCGTACCCGTCTCGCCCTTACGGAGGCGGCCCTCGCTACAGCAGATGGTCGTTGGCGCGCTGAGATGCGCCGAAACTATGGGCCGGAGGGCGTCCTGATCTACGCCTACACCCCCGAAGGCCAAGGCGACCTTGGGACACCGCTCCGGCGATCCTACGAGGCTCGCCGTGTCGCCATCGCGCTGTGGCGGCACGAGCGCCATCGGGGCTGAGGAAACGACAACGGCGCAGCAACCTGGAAGGTCACTGCGCCGCTGGATCGGGCCGCCCGAGGGGGCGTCGACGGCCTCGAAGAAATGAGTACGCATAATCCGGTCACCGGGGCGTGTGCACCAGCACATCCAGCCGCGTGTGGCTCTGATGCGACGGTGCTCGATGACCGCCTGTGGACGGCGAAGAATGCCCCTAATCGGTCAAGGTTCAGGATGAGCGTGATGCTCACTCTTCTGATCCGGCACCCTCATGCTCAGCCATCTCCGAGCTTTCGTCGTCTACCATCGTGAGGGCCTAGCCGTGGTCGCCTCCTCAACCTTATTTTTGGCAGGTACGCTCTCGTTCTTCTGGGCGCTTGGGTGAAGCCATCGAGCCGAGGGCGACGAGGTAAGGGCTACGCTTTCTTCACCGTAGGCCACGCACAGCCGCCATCATGCCGATCCGGCCCGAGCACCGCTACTTCTACCCGATCGACTGGCGGGAGCTGTCGCTGGCGATCCGCTTCGGCCGAGCCCAGGGCCGCTGTGAGAGCTGCGGGCGACCGCACGGGCAAGATGGTCTATCACCTCGGCGATGGCCGCTGGTGGGACGCTGAGGCTGGCCGCTGGCGCGATGGATGGGGGCGCCGGATCCGGATCAGGTCGGGCACTGATATCCTTGGCCGTGCCCGCCGGACCTATGTCGTCCTGGCCGCCGCCCACCGGGATCACGACACCGCCAACAACGCGGACGCCAACCTCGCGGCCTTCTGCCAGGGCTGCCACATATGATCCACGACCGCCCGGAGCATCAGCGGCGGCGCTGGCGCATGTTGTTCCGCAGGAAGGCGATCGGCGACCTGTTCGGCGGTCCCTACGCCTGAGAAGGCGTACCGGTGCGATCCCGGCAGGGCACTCAAACTTCATTTGGCAGGGATCACCTCCGCCGCTGCACGGTTCATTCCTCGCGTGTTCGATCCAACGCGGGGCCAATCCGGTCCACCGGCCGCTCATTAGGTGCTCTGTTGGATAATGCGCACCCAATCCGCTCCAACGCGAGCCCAGGAGGAAAGCTGAACATGGCAGACATCCGCACACACGATCCGCTTGGACGATCTGACGGCCGGCCGGGATCGAGCCAAGCTGGTGGCTCATCCGGCGGCGGTGCTGGCGTCACCGATCAGGCCAGGGAGACATTGCGGGATGCCACAAGCAGGGCCTCGGACGCTTGGGACAGTGCCTCCGAGTATGGTTCCCGCTACTACCGCCAGGGCAGTCGCGCTATCGGCGGTGTGGACAGCGGTACGATGACTGGCTTGTTCATCGCGGGCGCGATTGGCTTTGGTCTCGGCTGGCTGGTCTTCGGTCAGGAGTCGCGCTCCGGTGACTACGTTTCCAGACGAATGAGCGCGAGCAGCGAACATCGCCGCTAGGAGCGATCTGTCGACGGCTGGTAGGCTGAAATTTGCGCCACCAGCCATTGTGATGCGTCGGGCCGGCATGGTTACCGCGTCGACAAGGATATCGGCTGGGGAGCCGTCGGCGCAGGCCTCGTCCACAGCAGGAGCGCCAGCCTCCGCGGAGGTGTCAGTCGCCGGCAAAGGAACAGCTTCGCAGTAAGGCAATTGCCTTAAAACCGCACGGCGGCTCTCACGTCCGACCCGGCGGATACAAAGGGAGATACGTCCATGAAAGCAGTGCTTGCCATCGCCGCCATCCTTGCCCTTAGTTGCCCGGCATTCGCCGCTGAGGGCAGCTCAGGGGGTGCAAGCCGCTCTGGAACCGCAAACAGCACCGGTCCGAACGATGCTGGCTCTGGATCGTCACCTGGTTCTGCCGGTAGTGGTCCCTCGACCGGCGGAATGAGCCGCTCAGGCACCATGAATAGCACTGGGGCGAACGACGCAGGATCGGGATCCAAGCCTAACGGAACGAGCGGAGCCCCCGGTAACCGCTAACTTTCGGCTGGGAGGGCGGCCTTTGCAGCCCTCTCACTCAGTGATCGCATTGCCCACGATAAGGGGCCATGGGCCGGCGCCTGCGTTGTCCAGATCCCCCGCGCTGCACCGACCCTCACGCGACTGCCCGGCCAAGGCTTCACGGGCGTTCTGCGGGGAACTGGCCCGGAGAGCACCTGTCGTCGCGAGCTTACCCGCCGACACGCCTTACGGTGTCGCGAACGCCTGGGGCGCACTGACGGGAAGAACGCTGCTGTAGCAGGCCTGTGAGAGGCTGTCGCTGATCAGGCTCGACCTCGTTGAGCTTTCAGCCGCTGCAGAGCGCGCTCATTCTCGTGATCGAACTGCGCCGGCGTCATCTCGCCGGCATCGACACGGCGCGCGAGCTGCTTGCGGTACTCCAGCGCGTCCTCCTCCTGCTGGCTCAGCGGCACACTTGCTCGTGCGGCCGCCTGGGTGCGCTCGGCCCATTCCGTGTAGCTGATCCGACGGGCATCGCGATCTGCTCTGAGGCGTGCGACATCTTCCTGGAGAAGCGTGGCTCCCCGGAGGCCTGACCCGCCTTGCTGCGGTCCTGGGCTATCTGTTTGGCATGCGCCCAGCCCAACCGTTGTGAGCAAGATTGCGGCGATGTGTCGGTTCATAAGTAGCCCCTCGTTCAGGACGAGCTAAGCCAGTCCATACCGAGGGGGCGAGAGCGGATCAGACACACCGGCCGTCTTGCATTCCGCTCGCGATCCCAACCAGGAGCGTCTCTAATCGATGCATCGTCTCAACCCACGTCAAGCAAGAGACGACTGAACGATTACGCCACCTGAACACCGCTCCTTGCGAGCCGCCCAGCCTCCGCCCGCCAGGCATCCCGCTCAGCCAGAACCGCTTCGATCAGAGCGTGTAGGTTCCCAGCGTTGACCGCTGTCTCCATCAGCATGTCCTGCGCGGCGGCAAGTTGCTCACGCAGCTCGGCGTTCCCAGTTGCCAGGGTCAGCAGGATACCTGCTACATCATCACCCATTCTGCACCTGCTTCTCGCCTCTTGGACGGGCGGGTACGGCAGCCATGGTTACCGCGTCGAGAAGGATGATAGGGTGGCGCTCGTCAGCGATGCCCTCATCCACAGCAAGATCAGAGGTTCAGACCCATTCAGGTTTGTCCGCTTTTACACTTAAAGCCACAACAACCGCCAGTGGTATAAAACGATCGATTTTGCTGTATAGAGATCGTATTTACCCTTCGTTATCTCTGTTAATGCAGTCTCCATCCTGCTGCAGTGTTGTGAGAACAACCTCTCCGGAACGTCTCGGAGGCCATACAGCTCGCACGGCACCAGGATCAAGCGAACAACAATGCGTTACGCCAACCTTCACGTCGCTGCGGCTTCGGCCAAGCAGGAGACTCCCGACACGCTCGCCCAGGTCTCCGCTCTGACGGAAGAGGTCAGACGCATCGCGCAGGACAAGGCCGGCCGCATTCAACAGATCACCGCGCAGACCAAGATGCTTGCCCTCAACGCACTCATCGAGGCCGCCCGTGCCGGGGAGCAGGGGCGCGGCTTCTCCGTCGTCGCTCAGGAGGTGCGTGCCATCGGTAGCGAGGTGGAGACACTCGCTCGCGAGCTGGAGACGCATCTTTCAGGTCGTGTCAGTGATCTGCAGCAGGCCGTTCGGGCGATGGCCGGCCGAGCCCAAGACGAGCGCCTTGTCGATCTGGCATTGAACGCAGTCGAGCTCATCGATCGCAACCTCTACGAGCGCACTTGCGACGTGCGTTGGTGGGCGACGGACGCAGCCGTGACGACCTGCGCTGCAGAACCGGATGAGGCTGCTGTCACCTATGCCAGCCAGCGTCTCGGTGTGATCCTGTCAGCCTACACCGTCTACCTCGATCTCTGGCTGTGTGACCTGGATGGACGCGTCCTCGCCAATGGCCGGCCGGACCGCTACCCGGACGTCCGCGGGCGTAGCGTCACCGGTGAACCCTGGTTCCGAGAAGCAGCCCGTCTATCCTCCGGGGACGATTACATCTGTGCCGACGTGCGCCGGGAGGCTGGTCTCCACGGGGCACAGGTCGCGACCTACGCGGCGAGCGTGCGCGAGGGTGGCGAGACGAAGGGGCGCCCGGTAGGTGTGCTGGCGATCCACTTCGACTGGGAGCCGCAAGCGCGCACGATCGTCGAGGGTGTACGCGTGTCGCCCGAGGATCGAAGCCGGACCCGTGTCCTGCTGGTCGACGCGCATCGGCGCGTGCTGGCAGCCTCAGATGGTCAGGGCGTGTTGAGCGAGATGCTGGCGGTCGATCTGGGCAGTCAGCAGAGCGGCGTAGAGCGGGATCCACGCAACGGAACAATCACCGCCTACCACCGCACACCA